>CAXTWP010000252.1:0-1333 GCA_964247945.1 uncultured Acidobacteriaceae bacterium
GTGTTGGCGAGCGGTATGTCGAGGCCGTTCTCGATGATCGAGGTGGCGCAGAGCACGTCGTACTCGTGATTCATAAACGCCAGCATCACGCGTTCGAGCTCGGTCTCCGGCAGCTGGCCGTGCCCGACGACCACGCGCGCCGAAGGCACCTGTTCCCGAATCATCGTTGCCATGTCGTAGATCGTCTCAACGCGGTTGTTGACGAAGTAGATCTGCCCCCCGCGTTCCAACTCCATCTCGATGGCGGTGCGGACCAGCTTCTCGTCGTATTTCGCGACGATGGTCTGGATGGCCATGCGGTCCTTGGGCGGGGTCTCGATTACGCTCATGTCGCGCATCCCGATCAGCGACATATGCAGGGTGCGCGGGATCGGCGTCGCCGACATCGAGAGCACATCGATGGCCGCGCGCATCTGCTTCAGCCGCTCCTTGTGGCGGACGCCGAACCGCTGTTCTTCATCCACCACGAGCAGGCCCAGGTCCTGAAACTTGAGGTCCTTCGAGAGCAAACGATGGGTCCCAACCAGGATGTCCACTTTCCCGGCGGCGACCTTTTCGAGGATCTCTTTCTGCTCCTTCGCCGTGCGGAAGCGCGAGATCATCTCGATGTTGACGGGAAAATTGGCGAAGCGGCGCTTGAACGACTCGTAATGCTGGAAGCTCAGCACCGTCGTCGGCGTCAACACGGCCACCTGCTTCGAGTCCTGCACCGCCTTGAACGCCGCGCGCATGGCGACCTCGGTCTTGCCGTAGCCCACGTCGCCGCAGAGCAGGCGGTCCATGGGCTGCGGGGACTCCATGTCCTGCTTGATGTCGGCGATGGCGGAGAGTTGGTCATCGGTCTCGTTGAAGTCGAAGGCGTCTTCGAACTCGCGCTGCATGTTCGTGTCGGGCGAGAACGGCGTGCCTTGCGCGGCCTTGCGCTGAGCGTAGAGCTTCAGCAGCTCGCCGGTCATGTCCTGCATGGCCTTCTTGACGCGGGCCTTGGTCTTCTGCCAGGCCTGGGTGCCGAGCTTGTTGAGCGCGGGCGCGGGGCCGGTGTCGGCGGTGCGGTACTTCTGGATCAGGTCGAGGCGGGTGAGCGGGACGTAGAGCTTGGCCTCGTCGGCGAACTCGAGGATCATGAGTTCGAGCGGCGGCTGGTCATTCTCCTCGATGACGCGCAGGCCGCGATACTGCGCGATGCCGTGCTCGACGTGGACGACGAAGTCGCCTACGGTTAGGTCGCGGAAGTCGGAGATGAAGGCGGCGGTCTTGGACTTCGACCGTCGCGCGCCAGGGCGCGCGGGGACGTCGGGGGCGGCGGGGCGGTGCGGTGGGCCGGAAAGGGCGC
>CAXTWP010000252.1:1343-3408 GCA_964247945.1 uncultured Acidobacteriaceae bacterium
GTCCAGGTCGTGTACCTGGACGCCGGCGGCGATGGCCGTCTTGACGATGACCGGGGTTCGCAGATCGCCCGCCAGGTAGCTCGACTCGGAGTAGACCGTGCTGCTGCCGGGGGCGTCGTTGCGCGAGCCGAGGCGGTAGGATACCTGATACTCCTGCAGCAGGCCGGCGAGGCGCTCGACCTCGCCCTGGTTGGGCGCGGTGAGCAAAATGCGGGCGTCCTGGGTCATCAGCACTTTGACAGCGTCGACCATAGCCGGAATGCTGCCGTGGAAGCGCTGGGTGGGGCGGGTGGAGAAATCGACCTCGGAGAGGTCGCTGCGGTCGGCGTCGAGCACGTCAACCAGGCCGAGCTGGTCCAGCTCGCAGCCGGTGAACTTCCGCATCCGATCGTCGAGGTCCCACGGGGAGAGATAGATGTCCTCAGGGCGGACCAGATTGCCGATGCCGGAGCGGTCGTGGCGCTGCTCGACCTTGTTCCACCAGCGTTCGCCCTGGTTTCTTACCATGCTTGGCTCTTCGATGAAGACGCGGGCGGTGGGCCCGAGCAGGTCGAGCAGCGTCTGGCTGGCCCCGGCGACGGGGGCGAAGAACTCCCAGCCGGGGAAGACGGTTGCTTCGCCTGTGCGGGAGCTGACATGTGTTTGCAACTCGGCGGGCGTCTCGCCGCCTTCAAGCGCGGCACCGGCGGCACCGGCGCGGGTCAGCCGGGCGTTGATGGCGGTGAGGAGCTTTTCGGTGACCGGCGTATCGGTAAGCGGCAGGAGCAGGGCTGTGTCCATCTGCGAGCTGGAGCGCTGTGTCTCGGGGTCGAACTTGCGGATGGATTCGATCTCGTCGCCGAAGAAGTCGACGCGGACAGGACGGTCCATCTCGGGCGAGTACACGTCGATGATGCCGCCGCGGATCGTCACCTGTCCGGGCATCTCGACCACGTCGACCTTGGTGTAGCCGACGGAGAGCAGGTGGTCTACGAGCATCTCCGGCAGGTACTCCTCGCCCACCCGCAGTTGCAACGAAAGGGGCTGGTAGTAGTCGCGGCCGAAGAGCTTCATGCAGGCCGCTTCAAGCGGCGCGATCACAAGCCGGGCCTGGTTGGTGGCGATTTTCCACAGCGTGGCGGCGCGCTGCTCCTGAATCTCGGTGTGCGGGGAGAGGCTCTCGAATGGCAGCACGTCGTGGCCGGGAAGGCGCAGGACGCTCTCGGCGGGAAGCGCGCCGGTCAGCTCGCAGGCACTGAGGACGGCGGCGTGGAGGGCCTCGGCGGCCTTGTTGTCGGCAACGACCATGAGCGCCGGGGCGTTGGCGGCCCGGACGAACAGGGGAAGGTAGAGGGCGCGCGCGGTGGCGGTAAGGCCGGAGACACGTCTTCGCCCCGTGCCTCCGGCCAGATGGCGGCGTACACGCTCAAAGGCGTCTGAGTGCTCAAGGTCCGCCAGCAGCTCGCGGACAAAGGGAAGGACCATGCTCCCTTGAGTTTAGCCGATGCGGCTGCCGGCTTCGCGCGCCGGAGGGAAAGGCGGCTGGTTCGTCCAGCGAAGACCGGAGCTGAGGAGAGCATCGGAGAGAAAGTTGCCGCGCGTGGATAAAGAAGGGATGAAGCGGCAGAGCGCCGGTAAGGCGCGGACCAGGAAGGCGGACAGCCGGCCGCGCCGGGCCATGAGGTCGACCACGCGCTCCGAGGGAAAGGCATGAGCCATGGAGTGGGAAGTCCCGCCGTGAAAGGCCAGGATGCGGGTGCCGCTGCCGACCTCCTGCTCGATGAGAAAGAGCCGCATCGCAGTCCCGATCGATAGCGCCGGGAAGGCGGCGGTATTGGTCTGCCACTGTACCCAGGTGGTGCCCGATTGGCGCCATCCACCGGCGAGAGCCAGCCACTGGCCGTCCTTTGATCGCAGGCCGCTGACGAAACCGTCGCGCGAGAGAGCGGCGGAGCGGTACTGCAGGTTGAAGATGTCCTGCGCAATCGGTTCAAGCGACCCACGGTTCAGGCGAACGAGCAGGCCGGCGGGGCGCGCCGCGCAGAGGGGGGGGGGGGGCGGGGGGGAGGGGGCGGGGGGGGGCGCG
>CAXTWP010000252.1:3418-4727 GCA_964247945.1 uncultured Acidobacteriaceae bacterium
GACGTCGCCGTGATGCACCGTGGCCGGATCGTGGAGCAGGCCGCCGTCCGCCGCATCGATCAGGGAGGCGGCGTCCGGGAGGAAGTCGCAGGGTACGGCCTCGCGGAGCCGCCGGCGGTAGTAGCGCAGATGGGTGCGGGTGCGCTTGCCCAGTCGGGCCAGGGTCGCGTCTACCGTCTCTGCCAGGGGAAGATGGTCCTGCACCAGGCGGGTCTGGAAGGCCCAGAAGCAGCCGAGCGCGTCGGCCGGCCCGGCTTGCCGAGCAGGAAATCGGACGATGGGCTGTAGCTTCGTGGTCGGCTCTTGCTTTGCTTTCGCCTGTTGTTTGAACGATGCGAGGACGATCCCGCGGCGCGACGCCAGCAGGGTGGAGCAGGCGGTTTCCGCAATCCACGCGCGGAGCGGCTCGGGCCCGATCACGGTGCGTACACCGAAGCTGTCGCCGGTGAAGAAGAGTCCGGTCTTCCAACCCAAGACGCGATGTTCAAACAGGATGACCGCGCCGTGGGGAGTTCGGCCATCATCCTCGGCGTAGAGGCAGACGAGGTGAGGCACTTTGCGCGAGGTGTACTGGTGGTCGACCAGGTACGCAAGGCCGTGCATGGCCCCGGGCTGCCCGGAACGCGCCGCTAGATCTTCAAGCATTCGCGCATGGGAGAGAACGGCGTCGCGGCCGGAGAAGACGGCGATCCGGGTTGGAAACACTTCCGCAATACGGATGTCGCACACCGAGGCCGCTCTGAAGAAAGGAGGACCCGAGAGCCCTGTCGGCAGCGGCGCAGAGTGCGACATACTCGCAGACTACGATGAGTGCGGCACAGATGGATGTCAATTTTTGCACATCTTTGGTAACGGAAGGATCCGCTACGGAGCTGCGCGGTATCTCTCAGGCGCTGTACAGGGCCGCCTCAAACCGGTGCAGGGCGGCCTCGTTCCAGGCATGGCTGCTCTTGCGCCAGCGCTCCCCTTCGGCCTCCATGAAGTTGGGGAAATCCATGCGGCAGTACCCGCAGTGGGCCTGAAAGTCGTACATTGCCTGCGCCCGTCCGTCGAGATACAGCACCGCCTGCTGGCCGTCGCGCGACCACTCCACACTGGCGAGGCGTTCCGGCTCGGGCCGCGCCAACTCCGCGTCGCTCCTGGCCAGCGCCGCGACGTTGTAGATCAGCATGGCATCCAGGATGCTGTTGTCGTGCACCTCCTGCGAACGATCGCAGGCATAGAAGTAGCCCGCCACCCCTTCGTCCTCAAACACCACCGTCCTTGGGACGGCGGGCGAGTTTGACGACAAAAAAGCACGGCCCGGAAC
>CAXTWP010000253.1:0-4718 GCA_964247945.1 uncultured Acidobacteriaceae bacterium
ACAACGACCAGTACGGCCACCTCGGCGGCGACGCCTGCCTGCGCACCGTCGCCGGCCTGCTCCTCAACGTCACCGAGCGCCCCCAGGACCTCCCCGCCCGCTACGGCGGCGAGGAGTTTGTCGTGCTTCTGCCCGAAACCTCGCTCGAAGGCGCGCTCCACCAGGCCGAGCGGCTCCGCGCCATCGTCTTCGACCAGGCCATCGAGCACGACGGCTCGCCGTGGAAGCGCGTCACCCTCTCCCTCGGCTGCGCCGCCATCAGACCTCGCCCGGGCGACTCCAGCACCCGCCTGCTTGAACTCGCTGACCAGGCCAAGTACCAGGCCAAACAACGCACCCGCAACACCGTCCCCGCCTTCTCCCCCCACCAGCAGCCCTTCTCCGCCCCCGAGATTGCCGTCGCCCAATCGACCTAGCCCGCTTGCCGCCTATGGCATTTCGCCGCAAGCGTGTTACCTCCACGATGGGCAACACCGGCAATAACACCGAGTCCACAGCAAGGGATATCTTAAGGCTAAAGCAAGGACATTCACACCTGCCGCCCTTCGCTCGATACAAGCCGCCGTGAAGCCGGCCTTCATGCGGTGCCGCAGTTCCGCCGATAAGTCGTTCCAGGCACCGGGGAAATCGTGTGTTCGTTCCTGCAAGAGCTCGACCTCTCGCGACCTCCATCCGTGCTCTTCCGGGCATTGCCCTACTCTGCCTGCTGTACTTCATCGGCGACCACATCCTCAACGGCGCCGCGCTCGGCGATGGCTGGACCATCATGTGGCCGCTCAACGGCATCACCATCGGGCTCCTGCTCACACGCCCACGTGCCGAGTGGCCCCTCACCCTCACAGCCATCGCCCTCGGCACCGGATGGGGCGAGTTCCAGGACACTCACAATCTCCACCTCACGCTTATCGAACGGCTCTTATCCATTGCAGAGGTCCTTCTTTCCACCATGGTGCTGCCACCTTTCGTTACTCTCGACGATTGGCTGCGCTCTCCGCGCCTCTCGCTCCGCTTCTGCGCCGCGCTCCTCTGCGGCCCCGGAATTACCGGCATCATCGACGCCGCTTGGATCCGTCATACCCCGGGCTTATCCTTCTTCGACATCATGAACAACTGGGCTACCTCGGATGCGCTCGGAATCGCCGCCACATTGCCCCTGGTCCTTTCCATGCGTACTCCGGAGATGCGCTCCCTCTTCGCCCTACACGCTCTGCCGCGGACACTCGGCATCCTTGCGTTCGCCGAAGTCATCACTGGCCTCATCTTCCATGTCGCGCATCCCACGCTGCTCTTCCTGCTCTACCCCGCCTTGCTCGCCGTGGACCTTACCCTCGGGTTCGCCGGTGCCTCTCTCGCCGCGTTCGGTGCCTGCCTTCTCTCCGCCTCCATGACCGTCCGTTATCCCGAACCCCTCACCGATTGGTCCGCCGCCACCGGTACCCAGAGGGACCTCTTTCTCCAGGCATACCTCGGCTTCCATCTGCTCGCCCTGTTACCCGCCTCCATCGTCCTGCTTGAGCGCCGCCGCGTCGCCTCCCAGCTGGTCGACGCCAACACGCAACTGGCGCTGCTCGCCTCCCTCGACGGACTGACCGGCATCGCCAACCGCCGCACCTTCGACGAGCGTTACGCCCGCGAATGGAACGCCGCCATCCGCCAAGGCATCGAACTCGCCCTCATTATGATCGACATCGATTACTTCAAGCTCTACAACGACTGCTACGGCCATCCCGGCGGTGACGCCTGTCTCCGTACTATCGCCACGCAACTCCTCGACGCGGCCGCGCGGCCGCAGTACCTTTACGCTCGCAACGGCGGCGAGGAGTTGGTGATACTGCTTCAGGAGACCTCCCTTGACGGCGCTATCCGCCTGGCGGAGCGGCTCCGCGTCTCCGTCTTCGACCACGCCATCGAACACCGCGGCTCACCCATCGAGCGGCTGACCCTCTCGATCGGGTGCGCCGCGTCCCGGCCCCTTCCCGGCGACACCAGCACCCGCCTGCTGGAGCTAGCCGATCAGGCCTTGTACCAGGCCAAGCAAAGCGGACGCAATACCGTTTGCGTCTTGTCTCCCCACATGCAGCCATTTGCGGTCAACCAAATCGCCATCACCCAATCTACATAGGCTGCTGCCGTGCGCGGCGTCTCGCGCCCGCAACAACATCGCCCGGAAGCCTTCGCACCAGATCGATTCGCCACGGTCGCGCCGGTTTGTTTACTTCGCCGCCAGCCAGCTCCGCAGCTGATGTTCACACTGCTCCACAGACAAAAAGAACGGCTTGTTCAGGATCGTCACCGACAGAATTCCGTTGGCGTACGCGTAGTCGGCCTTCACCCCGAACTTCTCGATCACGCCCTGTTCGCCCGCGATCTCGATCTTGTGCTGCGCGCGCAGCCGACCGGCTGTTGCCCGGTATTCCTCAGCCGTAAGCGGTACCTGGATCATGGCTCGACTATACCGGCTGCGCAAACCTCCAGTCGAGCCGCGGCCTTTCCTGTCAAGCCCTAATCTGGCAAACGGCCAGCTACAATCCCTTGATGGATGGCATCCCTGAAAAAGACCCACGCACCTACTTTGCCGCTGAGCGCACTTTTCTCGCCTGGATACGCACCGGTCTAGGTCTTATGGGGATCGGCTTTGCCGTCAGCCGCTTTGGCCTGTTTCTCCGGCAGATGCGCGCCACCGAACTGCATCTCACCCCACGCGCTACCGGTGTCTCCGTCTGGTCCGGCGTCGCTCTGGTCTTGCTGGGCGTCCTCGTCAACGTCAGCGCCGTCGCCACGCACATCCGACTCGTCCGCGAACTGCGCACCGGCACCTGGGTGCCGGGAAGAATCTCCGGCAACGCCATCCTCCTTGCTCTCGTTCTCGCCGCCGTCGGCATCGGCATGGCCATCTACCTCGTTCTTGTTCACTGACACCTGGAATGACACGCTCCGCGCTTCATCCCTTGCGCAATCCGCATACACTGGTAATCGCACCGCGGAGACACCGTGAACACCGTTGAACTCAAATCATCTCTCCAGAACTTCGCCATCCCCGGCGTGCTTGACTTTCACCAGACCCTCGGCGGCTTGACGTTCGGGGAGGTTCGCACCCCTGCCGCTATCGGGACGATCTGCCTGCAAGGCGCGCACCTTACCGCCTGGCAGCCTGCCGGCCACCAACCCGTGCTCTTTCTGAGCTCGAAGAGCGACTTCGCGCCCGGCAAACCGATACGCGGCGGCATTCCGATCGCCTTTCCCTGGTTCGCCACCGACCAGAAGCCGGATCGCCTCAGCGGCAGGCCCGGCCCGTCCCACGGGTTTGCCCGCATCGAGCCATGGACGCTTGCTCTCGCCGCGCTGGCCGGCGATGACCTCCACCTCGCCTTCACACTCGGCCCCACAGATCTAAGCCGTTCCATGGGCTTCGATCACTTCCGCCTCGCCTGTGAAGTGACCATCGGCCGCTCGCTTACGCTGCGTCTTACCGTGGGCAACGAGGCGAAGACGCCGCTGGAGTTTGAGGAGGCTTTCCACACCTACTTCGCCGTTTCCGATGTCCATCAGGTCTCCGTCACCGGCCTCGAAGAGACGCCCTACATCGACAAGACCGATCACTTTCTGACCAAACCAGCTGCCCACGCGCGGTATACCTTCAACACCTTTACCGACCGCATCTACAATCACACACGAACCACCTGCGTTCTTCACGATCCCGGCCTGCGCCGCAGCATCACGATCGCCAAGGCCGACTCCGACACCACCGTCGTCTTCAACCCCGGCAAGGAGATGGCCGACCTTCCCGCCACCGAATGGTCCCGCATGCTGTGCGTTGAGACGGTTAACGCCTCGCACAGCCCCATCACGCTCGCGCCCGGTGCCGCCCACAGCATGGAAGCGCGCATCTCGGTTGAGAAGGACGCCTGATTGCTCGTTCTCGCCTCCGCCTCGCCGCGCCGCCGCGAGCTTCTCACCCAGATCGGCCTCACCTTCGATTTGGAGGTCGCCGACATCGACGAGACACCGCGGGTCGGCGAAGACGCCCTCGCCTACGTCCGGCGACTAGCCGAGCACAAGGCCGCTGCGGTATTCGCCCGGCACGGCAACCGCTCCCGCCTCACCGTCCTCGGGGCCGACACAACCGTCCTGTGCCAGGGCCAGATCCTCAACAAGCCGACAGACGAGGCGGACGCCGCCCGCATGCTGCGCCTTCTCTCCGGCCGCGCCCATCATGTGATCACCGGCGTAGCCGTCCTCACCGCCAGTGCGCACCTGGTTGAGGCCGAGACCACCACCGTTCACATGGCATCGCTCACCGAGGCCCGGATGGCTGCGTATATCGCCACCGGTGAGCCCATGGGCAAAGCCGGAGCCTACGCCATCCAGGGTCGCGCCGCCCGCTTCATCCCGCGTATCGAAGGCTGCTACTTCAACGTCGTCGGGCTGCCGCTTGCCCGCGTGTCCGCCATGATCGATACCATCCGCTAGGTCGCGTTTGCCGGCCGTTTGCTGCTGCTCTCGTCCTTCTTGTTTGTCGTTCCCGACGGGAATCTGTTTCTTCACAACGTTCAAAGTCCCGCGATCATCCCCGCCAGCAGTGCCGTCCGCGGCACTAGATGCTCAATCACCACCGACTCGTGCGCCGCATGCGCGCCCTCCCCCACCGCCCCCCTCCCCTCGAGCCTCGGCACGCCGCGCGCCCCGGGAAAATTTACAAAAGCGCCCCCCCCCGTGGG
>CAXTWP010000254.1:0-4711 GCA_964247945.1 uncultured Acidobacteriaceae bacterium
GACGACTTCCAGCGGCAACTCGCTCACCAGCGTCCGGTCCGCGATCAGGAAGATCGGAATCTTCTTATTGCGCCGCCGCACCGCCCGCAGAATGTTGAACGCCGCGTTCTCCTCGAACTGGTTCTCCCCTTCCAGGTCCCAGTCCAGCAGGATCGCCGAGTACGACGGATCGCTCGTCACCAGCGACAGCCCGTCCTCCGGCGTCGAGGTCCGCACCACCTCATACCCCTCCTCGCCGATCGCGTCCACCAGACGCTCCATCGCCCGGTCCGAAACCGAATCCGTCCCCCCCACCTCACTCGCAATCAGCAGAACCCAACGCCCTTCGCTCATATACCTCCAGCTTCCTTCTACGACGATACAAGCACTCCTCGAACTTACGAATGTGGAGGAACGCGGGCAGTTGTGTGACGGAGAAAGCGGTGGTCAGGGCCGAAGGCGGTAATCTCAATCAAGGTCGCCCGCTTCGGCTCTACTGGTTTACCCTCGGCATCGACGCTCGTTGTGAGAATTTCCAGAACAGGCACCCTGTGAACTGCTTTCGCAAGATCGCTCGTCTCTGCTCCGCCTGCGTCATAATAGACAAACTTGATTTCATCCGGAACGCTCCCGGCATCCTTCACTTCTTGCGTGCGATTCCACTGATAACCAAAGACAATTTTGCCCGGATGCGGAGGGAATTGTTTGCTTCGCTGTGTCTCTACCGATGGATCGGTCATGAAACCTCCTGATTGCCTTCCAATACAACCACCGCAAACTGGACTCGCGACCGCTAACGCGATTGATAAGAGACGCCTGCGCCACATCGTGCCAACCTCCATTGAATCAGCTAATCGAAAAGACTACCGAGCCAGTCCAGAAATTCTTTCGAAGGCTGGGGCGGAGAAGGATGAGCAGGAAGCTTTGGGCGTAAAAGAGCGTCAAGCTTAGCGTACCGATGGGGAAACAGGGCTCTTGCCGTAGCTTCGCATGAAGTGCCGTGGCTTAAGGTATACATCACAAGTGATTCCGAGAAGTCCTCGTCTTTGGAGCTGTCGGCATACTTGGAAACAGAACGGCCGTCTGCCTTCATAGCGTCGCGCCAGCCATTCCAATCGCTGTCGTTCGGCCATATTGTTTTTGAAAACGAGTGGCCCGATTCATGAACAACCGTTTCATCCGGAATCATATCCACGTCCTTTGGGATTGGATAGAAATGGACGTTTCCATCGGCACCGGCATCCGCTTCCGATCTAAAGTCGGGTATGTTATACGTCTTTTCCCAGTACGCATCGCTTGGGCTTCTATTTGGACTGACAACCACGCTATGAACATAGTTCAACTGCTCACTCGGAATAGCGCCGAGCGAACTTGCAACCTGGCTTGTAGATGGCAGCACTGTGCCGCTCTCCGCTGGAGGCCGATTCGCTTGTATGACATTGACCGCGTGACCATCAATCGTAACAGTCTGCTGGGTTGCCGCTTCGGAGGATGTATCTCCTGGAAAAGTGAACTGCGTTGCTTAGGACTGCTAAGAGTTTGGCTCTTCCGTCCGGCGTTGAATTGCGGTTTCGAACCTTGAACACGAAAATTCTTTTTCAGATAAGCGCACTCCGCAGGAATGCTTAGCACGGAAGGATTGGGCGTCTGCGATGCGCCAGTTCCAGCAACAGCCGCACCGATCACGACTGCACCCATACCCGCTGTTCCCGGTGCGCCGGCACCGATCTCTCCAAAGATCACGTTGGGCGATCCACTTACAATGACACCCCCATGCACGGTCATGTCGCCTAAACGAGCCGCGGGTCGACCATTAATGAAGATGCCTGTTGACCCAATAGCAATCGAGTCAGGAGGTCCTACACAGGTCGCCATAGTTCCGACAATGACTGCGGGAAGCCCATTGATGAAAACATTGGGTGAGCTGCCTATAGGTAAGAGTGGTCCTCCTACGTGCGGAACTGGACCGTCGAACTCAGGACACGTGTGGAGGTCTGTTACCCGCGCGGCAGGTGGCATCCACATCTCCCACCTCAATCTACTACAGTCATGATTTCGTTCTTGCGCTTGCAGGCTGCCGTTTTCGTTGCAATTCCGGTCCTTGGGAAAGCGCTCATGCCCCACATACAACCACAACACTCCGGCAAAGTCCTCAACGAGCACGTGGTCGACTCCACGGCGTTCAGGCCGATCCTACTTGCCGGACGGGTCCGCAGAATGCTTGCCGCCCAGCATCTTGTCCACCCCATCAGGCCAATCGGTGGACAAGTTGTGGATGGGCTGATACGTGAACTTGAACTTCTTGCCGTCTACCTCGATCTCGCCGTCGGTCACGCATCCCTTCTGCGCGTAGAAGTCGTGATACTCGCTCCCGCTCATCACATGGTAAGTCGCAAACATCCGCCGAACCTGTTGCGCCGTACGAGCGACACGGCTGGGACATTTTTCGAAGAACGGAGTATAGTCCCGAGGGATATGCTCGGGCTGATAGCCGGGAAGCATCTGCTGCTTGTTCACCGTGATCTTCGCACCCACCGGCAGCGGCTTGACGTGCATGGCAGAATGCGTTTGCATCGCGGCGAAGAGAAGAATGAGGCCGCCTACCATATGACACCAGCCGCCTCAGTTGCATTCTTTTTTTGGAGGTGAGCCACAATCTCCCTCAGCGCACCAAACCAAGTACGATTAGATTACAGGAACGAACCCCATGCCCATGCACAACCCCGTACACCCCGGAGAAGTCCTCAAGGAGCTCATAGGCGACGCCGAAGTGACCACCTTCGCCGCCCGCCTTGGCGTCGACCGCACCACCCTCTCCCGCCTCCTCAACGGTCGCGCCGGCGTCTCCGCCCCCATGGCCCTCAAGCTCGAAGCCGCCCTCAACACCTTGGCCGAAATGTGGATGACCATGCAGGCCCACCACGACCTCTGGCAGGCCCGCCAACTCACCCGAGCCATCTAAGTGCAGCCCCCCCAACAACCGGACGCTACTTCTTCTGCGTAAACACCAGAAACCCGTTGTTATCCACAAACCCGCGCCCCGGCTGGTACGTCAACGTGTACCGCTTGCCCGCAAACACCACCACGTACGTCTTCGAGTCCGCGTCGAACAGCTTCCACGTCCCCACCTCATTGTTCGTCGTCGCGATCGCCCCGTCGGCGGTGAACTTTGCCACTCCCTCGTGGCCGCCGATGCCGATCGCATAGACGCCCACCACCGTCGGCCCCGCGGACGCCGCATCGGCCGCGCCGCCGCCAAACGCAACGGCACCCGTAGCCTCCAGCGTATACGCCACCGTCTGCCGCACCAGCAACCCCGGCGGCGGCGTCACCGCCACCACCAGCCGCGACGCGCTCGACGCCGTCCCCGTCCAGGTCGTGCCGCCAGGAAAGTCCGCCTGCTTCAGCGTCGTTCCCGCCACCTTCGGCCGGAAGCCCACAAACATCGACGGTCGCCCTCCCGTATTGAAGCCCTCCTGCGCGTTGCCGTAGTGAAACGTCACCTTGAAGGCGCCCGGCCCCGCCGTCAGCACAAAGAACTGGTTCGTCCCAAAGCTGTCAATCGTCGCCGAGTTGGTGCCCGCCCGCAGCGGCGCGGGATTATCGATGCTCAGCGACTGGGCACCCAGCCCAGCGAGCGAAGAAGAAACAACCAGCAGCAGCGTTGCGGTAAGCAAGCGAACGGACATCATCACCTCGTACCTGGATGGTGTGGCCAGCCCTGCAATCGTATCGCGAAAGTTCCTCTCCCATGCAACGATTTCAGGCCGCCCGTGCTATACATCCTCATGCGCCCTCGTCAAGTCCTCCTCCGCGCCCTGGCGCTGACCGCCGCCGTGTCCCCGCTCGCCGCCCAGACCACCCAGACACTCCTCGCCACTCCCTCCACCGTCGCCTGGGGCTATTACTGGGCCAAAGCGAAACCCGCCCTTACCGTCCACACAGGCGACACGGTCGTGATGCAGACGATGTCCACGTGCGGGGCACCGGAGCGCCTCGAATCCCTCGGCGTCAAACCAGCCGACATCCCCGCCTACTCCGCCGCTATCTATAAGGAAGGCGCCGTCACCGACAAAGGACCCGGCGGCCACATCCTCACCGGTCCCGTCGCCATCGCCGAGGCTGAACCCGGCGACACCCTCGAAGTCCGCATCCAAAAAATCACCCTCGACGCGCCCTTCGCCTGCAACTCCTTCGGCCCCGGCCGCGGCTTCCTCCCCGACGACTTCCCCTACGGCCGCACCAAGATCGTCCCGCTCGACCGCGCCGCCATGACAGCCGCCTTCGCCCCCGGCGTCACCATCCCGCTGCACCCCTTCTTCGGCAGCATGGGCATCGCCCCGCCCGAGGGCGCGGGCAAGTACAACTCCGCTCCGCCCTGGATGCACGCCGGCAACATGGACAACCACGAGCTTGTCGCCGGCACCACCCTCTTCATCCCCGTCCATGCCAAGGGCGCGCTCTTCGAGGCCGGCGACGGCCACGCCAACCAGGGCAACGGCGAGGTCGACATCACCGCCCTCGAAACCTACCTGACCGGCACCTTTCAGTTCATCGTCCACAAGGGTAGCCTGAGCGACCCGCACCGCCTCCTTTGGCCACGCGCCGAGACCCCGACGCAGTATATCTCGATGGGCTTCCACGAAGATCTCAAGCTCGCCACCGAGATGGCCATCCACAACATGATCGACTTCCTCTCCACCCAGATCAATGGCCCCAAGCTCTCCCGCGA
>CAXTWP010000255.1:0-3287 GCA_964247945.1 uncultured Acidobacteriaceae bacterium
GTACCCCCGCTTGACCTCGACAGTCCGGATACTCCGCCCGGGGTCCGGCAGCAGCATAACTTCTTTCGCCGCCTCGCGCAGGCCTACAAGGACGACTGGCACCCTGCGCCGTCCGGCGCGCCCGTTCCCGCCGCGCCTAAGCGCCGCGGCTTCGACGGCCCCCTCGAGTCAGCGCCCTTTCCTTCGAGTGATTACAGCGTCGGCGGCTCGCCCACCCTCGGCGCACCCGATACCCAGACCTATCCCCTCATGCAGGCCGTTAACGAGAACAAGGGGCGGATCAAGGTCTACGGCTGGTTAAACGGCGGCTTCAACGTCAGTACCTCCAACAAGGGTGATGGCGCAAACTCCCCCGCTGCTTACTACTACAATCCCAATCGCCTCATCCCCGATCAGCAGGTTCTCTATATCGAGCGCCTCCCGGACTCCGTGCAGACCGGGCGCTTCGATTGGGGCTTCCGTCTCGCCCAGCTCTGGGGCCAGGACTATCGCTACACCACCTCGAAGGGCATCTTCTCCCAGCAACTCCTCGCCCGCAATCATGAGTACGGCGCTACGATCCGGTCATGTTCTACCTGGACCTCTACTTCCCGCACGTCGCCAAAGGTATGAATATCCGGATGGGTCGTTACATCTCGTTGCCGGACATTGAGGCCCAGCTCGCCCCCAACAACTACACCTACTCGCACTCCGTGCTCTACACCATCGACCCCTACACCCAGACCGGCATCGTCGCGACCGTCAAGCTATCCGACCACTGGCTCATCCAGGCCGGGTTCTCGGGCGGCAACGATGTCGCGCCCTGGACCAGCGACGCCACACCCACCGGCACCGCCTGCGTCGACTACACCTGGCACAAGGGCGGTGACGCCCTCTATACCTGCGCCAATTCCTTCAACAAGGGCAACTACGCCTACAACAACCTCCAGTCCTACTACGAGACCTGGTACCACAAGATCAACGCCCATTGGCACACCGACACCGAGACCTGGTACATGTACGAGCGCAACGTCCCCAGCATCGCCCCGGGCCTTGCCAACCCTGTATCGCTTGAGACCGGAGCCAACGGCGCCTTCTGCGCCTACGGCAAACAGCGCTGCTTCGCCCCCGAGGCCGCCATCGTCAACTACGTCGAGCGCGAGTTCAACACCCACAACTATCTTTCGATCCGCAATGAGTTCGTCGACGACATCAAGGGCCAGCGCACCGGCTACGCCACCAAATACTCTGAGCATCTCCTCAGCTACGGCCACTGGATCGGCTCCACTGTCCTCTTCCGCCCAGAGGTCCGCCTCGAGCACTCCTACAATCTCGCCGCCTACGACCTCGGCACCAAGAAGACCCAGTTCGTCATCGCCGGCGACCTTACCTACCACTTCTAAGGACAGGGAAGAGCGGCAGGAACAGGGAAGAGGGTACAGGCAACGGAGCTAAATCCGGCCTTTCTCTTTCCTCTTCCCTTACCCCTCTTCCCTGTCTTGTATATCCACGTCCTCCTCTTCCACCGGCACTCCCCACGCGCGTAGCACCTTAAAGATCACGTTCGCCGAGAACCCCGCCCGCAGCAAGCGGTTCATCGTCCGCCCCGTCTCCTTCTGCATCTCCGCTCCGCTCGGCTGCTTCATGCGCTTGCGCGCAATGTACTCCCGGGCCAGCGCCACCTCGTCCACATCCTCATAGGCCTTCGCCAGCGTCTCCGCCACCAGTTCTTTCCCGACACCCTTCACCGCAAGGTCCTGCTGCACCCGCCGCCGTCCGAACTTCTCATTGTCCTTCCGCAGCCGCGTGTAGTCCGCCGCGAACCGCTCATCGGACAAGTAGTTCAACTCCACCAGCCGTGCCACCACGGCATCCATCGCCCGCTCGCCGTCTTCCCCCGGTTCTGCCCGCAGCCGCATCAGCAGCCGCAGATCGCGGACCGTCCGCATACGCCGCGCCAGCGCCCCGACGGCGTACTCGAACAGCGCCGCCTCGCCCACCGGCTCCCGCTTCTTCGCCCGCGCAAACGTCATCTCCGGACCCAATCCTGCGCGAACCGGCAGTCCGCTTAGTTGTTTTGTCTGCCCTCGACCACGGCCACCCGTTTGTGGATCAGAAGGAGACCGGCATGGATGTCCTTGCGCAGCGAACATCCTGTCTCGATAGAAGGTAGGCGGTGATACAGGTCACCGTGGGTGTAAGCGCGGTGATCGCCGCAATTGTAATCGCAGTCGCCATGTTCATCGTTCCTGGTCCTCCAGATTGCCCCATAGTAGCAGATGCGCTGCGGCGCTCAGCCGTAGGGCGAGTGATAGATCACCCGACTAATCCCAAAGCGTCTATCCTCAAGAAGACGTGACCTCCATGCGCTCCGCCATCCTCGCCCTCAGCTTCATCGCCGCCGCTGCCGTCCAGGCCCAGGACTCCGGCTTCGGCCCGCTTGACCCCACGCCGCCCACCGGCATGACGCCCGACCAAATCGTCGCCAAGATGGGCGAGCGCGAGTCCGCCTTCAACCAGGCCCGCCAGAATTACACCTTCCGCCAGACCGTCAAGGTCGACACCCTCGCCGAGGACACCAACAAGGTCGACGGCGAGTACCAGCAGGTCACCGACATCACCTTCAACAAGGACGGTCGCCGCGAGGAACACGTGGTCTTCGCCCCCCAGAACACCCTCGAGCGCGTCCTGATGACGCCCGCCGACTTCGACGAGATCGAGCACCGCCTTCCTTTCGTCCTCACCACCGAGGACCTGCCCAAGTACGACGTCACTTACGTAGGACGCCAGAAGGTCGACGAACTCGACACCTACGTCTTCGACGCCAAGCCGAAGACCCTCGAAAAAGGCAAGCGCTACTTCCAGGGCAAGGTCTGGGTCGACCAGCAGGACCTCCAAATCGTCCTCGTCAACGGCATCACCGTCCCGCAAGACAAGCGCCGGGGCCACGAGGACCTATCCCCGCCTTTCACCACCTACTATGAGCAGATCGTCGGCAAATACTGGTTCCCCACCTACACCAAGGCCGAAGGCAACCTCCACTTCTCCGCCCAGACCGGTGCTATGAGCCAGGACGTCCACATGCGCAACATCGTCAAATACAGTGACTACAAGCAATTCCGCGCCACCAGCAAGATCATCTACAACGGCGAAGACATCACCAACCAGGGCCAGCCCCAAACTCCTCCCCCCAACACACAGAAGCCACCTAAGCAATAGAGGCACTCACCCCATCGGGTGCCTTCGACCGGGTGCCCCATTCTTCGCGCCTTTGCGAAAGGTGGGTTGTGGGTTTGGGGGCGAAAACC
>CAXTWP010000255.1:3297-4706 GCA_964247945.1 uncultured Acidobacteriaceae bacterium
ACGCTATTGTCCTTGCCCTTCTTATTGGGCTCCCGCAGAGAATCTGCTTTGTCTTCGCCCTTGCGCTGGCCTTTCCCTTCTTGTTTGTCGTTCCCGAAGGGAATCTGCTTCTCGCTTGCCCTTTCCGCTAAGCCTCGCAGTTCGCTTCGGGGTTCTCATGCTGCTCCGTCATCCAACGGTCGAGCAGCGTCCCCGCGCAGCGTGCTCCGCACAGGTGCTTCACCCCGTCCTCGTGCGCCTGCCGCCGCTCCCACCGAGTCATCTTCATCAGCGGCTGGTTCTCCCCTACACCCGCCCCATCGAAGCAGTCGACCCAGGCCATCCACCACAGCTCGCTGTCGTTCTTCTGGTTGCCGCACACATCGCACTGATAATTTTCACTGCGAGACATCGAAGACGCTCCTCAAATCTCAAGCATTTTGCTTTTCTTGTTTGTCATTCCCGAAGGGAATCCGCGTTTCGCTCTTGCACTTGCCCTCTCGTTTGTCATTCCCGAAGGGAATCCGTTTATCCCCTAAGCCGCCGGCTCCGACTCAAAGTACAAATACCGCCGCCAGCTCGGGTCAGCCGACCCGATCATCCGCATAATGTGCCTTGACGTATGCAGGCTGAACGATCGCGGCTCCCGCTGCAGCTTCATCTCCGTAAGCTCATGCAGCAACTGGTTGCCCTTGCGCCGGTTGCAGTCGTGGCAGCAAGCAACGAGATTCTCCCACGTCGACAAGCCTCCACGCGACCGCGGCACCACATGATCCAGCGTCAACTCTCCCGCCGTCAACACCACGCTGCAATACTGGCAACAGTTCCGGTCGCGCAGCAGGATGTTCTTACGGCTCAGCGCCCGCGTCTGGTGCGGAATGCGGCGATAGTCCAGCAGCCGGATCACGCTCGGCATCGACACCTGCATCCGCGCCGCATGGAGCACCGTCCCCTGCTCCTCTTCCGTGCGAGCAACACCCTTCAGCACCAGCACCAGAGCTCTCCGCGCCCCGCAGATATTGATCGGCTCATAGCTCGCGTTCAACACCAGCACCGGCGTCTGCATCGCCGGCTGCCGAAACACCCCAATCCGCACATCCAGCTCCGTCGTCAACCGCCCGCTGCCATGCGCGGCGTGCGTCGCGTGGCACTTCTGGCTCAGTCGTTGCTTCTGCTTCCGCGTCTTGCCCGTCCCCGCTGCCTGCATCGCTCCATCCTCCGGTGCTAACTCCCGCTATCCTCTGAACGTCCGCCGCCGTCCTAGCTCCATCGCGCCGCCTGCTCGGCCTGTGCCCGCGACAATGTAGCCACATAAACCTTCGCCGCTCCCGCCCGCCGCAGCACCCGCGCGCACTCCCGCGCCGTCGCCCCCGTCGTATAAATGTCATCCACCAGCAGCACCGTCCGCCCCGCCACCCCGTTCTCCTCGG
>CAXTWP010000256.1:0-4686 GCA_964247945.1 uncultured Acidobacteriaceae bacterium
ATCTTTACCAGCGCCGCCATGCGGGCGTTCTTCGGCAGCGCAAACAGTTCACCCGAGATACGCGCCGCCGCAGCCTGGCCGTCAGCCTTTTCCTTCGCCTTCTCCGCCTCCGTGGGCTCAGGCGGCAGATTGCCCTGTGCATCCTTCTCCTTCGCCACCTGCTGCTGGTTGTACTTGGTCACCTGCACCTCGTACATCGCCGCCGGCAGCGGGTCCGCCGGATACGGCCGCTTTCCCTGCGCGATCTGTTCGATAAATCCGCGATCCGGGTAGATCGTCAGGATCTGCTCGGCATTCATCGTCAGCGTCGGAAACTCTCCCAACCGCTTGTCGGTCGCAGAATCGTTGATTGCCCGGGGATTCATCTGCTGCTCAAACCAGGCATCCAGCCCCATCGCCAGCACCCGCTCCGTCTCGCCCGGCCGCGCGCCAAAGGTAAACCGGTTCAGCATCTGCACGGCCCGTTCGCGCTCGGTAAGCGGCGTCAGGGGTGCATCCCTTACGGCCGCAGGCAGCTTGGGCCTCGCGGCCACACTCTTCGAGTGGGCCGGCGCGGCAGCCTGCTGCGCAAAGACCGGCATCGCACCCAGCCATGCGATCGCAATCCCCAAGAGTCTACGCATCGGGAGCCTCCAGCCTGTTAGACCATACCGCATGGCTCAAGTTGCGTTAGTCGTCCAGAGACTCCCGCACCCGCCGCCAATCAATGGAACACACCCCACCCGGTAACTCCTGCACGTCATCCGTCATCGGCACCAGCTCGCCCTGCACAAAGCGCGAGATCGCCTGCGTCGACGGATCAATCAGCACGATCGTGGGAACTCCCATCAACTCATAATCCTTCAGCTTCACTCGCATGCGCGGCATCCGGTCCTCCGGCGACATTACCTCAAACACCGCAAGCGGCGCATGGGTCAATACCGGCTCATTCACCAGCGTCCGTTCAAACACGCACACATCCGGAACCCGATACCGCGTCGCACTCACCCGAACCCTATACTCAGGACGAACGCGAATACCCCATTGCTTCGCGTACTGCGCGAACCAAAGCTGGATGGCTTGCTGCCAGGAAGCATGGTCGAACTGTCCCATCGGTCTTTCCTCGATCACCCCATCCACATACTCGCAATCGGGTTCGTAATCGAAGGTCCGCAGATAGACTTCCACTGGCACAGGAACGGGGGTCGCCATAACACACCTCTTACCGCTTACTCTACTCCGGAGTCCGGGTGACCCACATCTCGCCTTCGAAATGTGAGTTCTACACAGCCCGGGAAACCACCGGACCCGCCTTGACCCGCCGCTTCCACACCACCCACGCCCGCCGCGCCAGCAACAACACAGCCAGCACCGCCGTATCCTTCCACGGCGTCCTTACCCTGGCCTTCACCAGCCACCAGTAGTGGATTACGGCAAACACCGCCGCCACATAGACAAGCCTATGCAGCCGCTGCCAGTTTTTGCCCCCCATGGCGCGGAGCATCCGCTGGGGCGACGTCACCGCCAGCGCCAGCAGGATCACCCACGCCGCAAATCCAACCTGAATAAACCGCCGCTTCAGGATGTCGTCCCACATGGTCGGCCAGACCAGCTTGAACTGCGTCCAAAGTGCGCCCGGGTGCCCGGCCTTGACTCCGGCCACGGCGGTCGGCACGTCATACCCCGAGAAGAGAAAGACGTACGTCATCAAATGCAGCGTCGCGTAGAAAAACGCATACAGCCCCAGCATCCGCCGAAACCGAATCAGGTTCGACCACGCCGTGCGAAGCCGCCGGATGGGGGTGACCGTGAGCGAAAGCAGCAGTGTATACACTGCCCAGTCACCCGTGTAATGGGTAAGGGTGTTGACCGGGTCAGCCCCGAGAGCGTCGTGTTTGAACTGGTAGATCATTCCGAAAAACGGTACGAGGCATAGCAGATGCACCACAACCTTGATCCACGGAACCACACGGGGCTTCATAAGCTACGAGTGTAGCAATCCCTCAAACCCCCGCGGACGATGGAGCAACATGAGCCACAGGCATCCGTGAGGAAACGCCCCGGGTAAGGCGATGGCCCAAAGTCACGAAAGGCTTCTCGATCAAGAAGTAACTGGCAAACGCGCACGCGAACGGAAATACATAACATTGCGGATGATGTTGCATCCATCCCAGCGGCCATCCCGCTTCCGGAGCCGCCGACACGCCCACGCAGAATATCTGTTGCCACAGGTACAGACTATAGGAGACGCGCCCGACCAAGCGCATCGGCGACCACTCCAGAGCGCGGCTTACCCATGACTGAGGATGCAGCACCGTAGCCAGCACCAGCAGCGGAAACGATGGTGCCCAAAGATGCCAGGCCAGCTTCCATCGAAGAGCGACGCCGAGACCAAGGAGACAGACAATCCCCAAAACAGGTCCAGCGGGCAACCAGCGCTTCAACATCTCCCTCGCCTGGGGTCGCCGAACCAGCAGCGCCAGCCACGCCGCCAGGAAGAGCCAGCAAAGCTCAAACTCGGAGTTAACGGCCATCTCCGCAATCCGGGTGCTTTGCATCCATTCGTTCGCCGCAAGAGAGATAAACGCAATCAACCCCATCCACCGCAGACGATGGCGTCCGCGAAGCAAGACCAACAGCCAGGGCACCACCAGGTAGAAATGCTCTTCAATCGCCAGCGACCAGAAATGAGCGGTGTATAAGGCTCCACTCGCTGGGTTCAACGAACGGTAGAGGTTCCGCGCGAAGACCAAGGAGGCCACCCATGCCGCCGGGCTGAACGCGATGATCCCAGCCGCCCCAAGCAGCGCAATGGCCACAAGAAAGAAGAGCGCGGCCGGCTGAATGCGAAAGATCCGGCGCAGATAAAAGTTCCGCAGAGAGATGTTGCCGTGTTTTTCTTCCTCATCGATCAACCTGCCGCAAATAAGGAGGCCGCTGATGGCAAAGAAGAGTTCCACGCCCGAGGCACCGAGCTTTTGGAACCTCCAGGCCACCGGATGCGAAGGGATCAGCGGACCGCCATGGAACAGCAGGACGCCAAGAATGGCTACCGTCCGCCATCCGTCCAAGGTTGGGACATAGCCAGTCTTGGGTCGCGCAAACGAATCGCTCATCCACTCCACTTCATCGTCCGCATACGCTGACTTATGTACTGAAGACGTTCAATAATATTTCTTCAAATCCATCCCGCTATACAGACTGGCCACCTGGTCGCCGTATCCGTTGAACGGCAGCGTAGGGATCGAGTGCGGAAACGCGCTGGCGTCGATCCGCCGCTCCTTCGCCTGCGTCCAGCGCGGATGGTCGACCGCGGGGTTCACATTGGAATAGAACCCATACTCCTGCGAGTTGATCTGGTTCCACGTCGTCTTCGGCTGCTTATCCGTAAAGTGAAAGCGCACGATCGATTTCCCATTCTTGAAACCGTACTTCCACGGCGTCACGACGCGAATGGGCGCGCCGTTCTGGTTGGGAAGCACCTCGCCGTAGCAGCCAAACGTCAGCAGGCACAGCGGATGCATCGCCTCGTCCATGCGCAGCCCCTCGGAATACGGCCAGTCATACCCGCCCGGCAGGTCCGGCATCTGTTTCTTATCCACCAGCGAGAGGAACTGCACGAACTTGGCGCTCGGCAGCGGCTCGACGAAGTTGATGAACTCCGACAGCGAATAGCCGTCCCACGGAAT
Source organism: uncultured Acidobacteriaceae bacterium (assembly GCA_964247945.1). Lineage (GTDB taxonomy): Bacteria > Acidobacteriota > Terriglobia > Terriglobales > Acidobacteriaceae > Edaphobacter. The sequence continues at coordinate 3,669 of CAXTWP010000256.1, forward strand.
CACCATCGACCACGCCTCCACGCAGCGGTGCCGGTAGACGCGGTTCTCCAGCGGACGGTACGCCAGCAGATCGTCAATGTTGATCGTCTGCGGCTTCTTCACCATGCCCGTCACCTGCACCGTCCAGGGCCTGGTGTGCAGGGTATGCGCGTTCTTCGCGGGCTCGCTCTTGTCCGTTCCGTACTCGTAAAAGTTGTTGTAGTGTGTCGCCTTCACAAAGGGCGTCTGCTGGTCGGTCACGGTGTACTTGCTCTCAACCACCTTCAACGTGTCGTCCGCAAACGCGGTGGTCGGATCGAACGCCGCAGCCGCACCCAACGCCGCCGCCCCGGCTAAGAAGCCCCGCCGGTCCCACACGCTCTTTGGCGTTATCTCCGACGAGCGAATCTCCCCACCCTTGCGAATCAACATGATCATTTCCTTTCTCACGGCCTCTCCTTTGAGAGTGGTCAACTGATTAGACGTTACAGCCCTTTCACCGGATGGCGGAACGCGCCATAGCCTTACAACGCACTAAATAAACGATCGTTCCTGTTACGATCAGCCCGCCTGCCAGCAATAGCTCCCGCTCAAAGTTAGCCCGCGACACCAGGATAAAGCTAAATCCCACCAGGGCCAGCACCGGCGGCCAAGGGTACAGCCAAACCCGGAACGGCCGCTTCAACTCCGGCTGTGTCCGCCGCAGCACCATCACCCCCACATGCTGCAACAGAAACTGCAGCAGAATCCGCACCACCATCAGCGCCGCGATCACATCCCGCAGCGAGAAGAAGCAGAACACCATCGCCACGCCGCCCAGAGCCAGCAGCGACACATGCGGAAACCCCTTCTCCTGGTGCAGCCGCCCGAACGCACGAAAGTAGTTCCCGTCCCGCGCCGCCGCAAACGGTATCCGCGAGTAGCCCAGCAGCAACGAAAACACGCTCGCAAACCCCGTCGCCATCACCAGCACCGCCGCCACCTTGCCCGCCACCGGCCCCCACCCAGGCCCATACGCCGTCTCCATAAACAAGGAGAT
>CAXTWP010000257.1:0-4445 GCA_964247945.1 uncultured Acidobacteriaceae bacterium
ACGTTGTAGGGAATGCCGTAGTTGCCGCCCACCACGGAACTAAAGTCGGGGTGCATCGTGGCGTTGCCCAGATCGACCGGAGTGGTCATGATCTTCGCGGAGCTGGGATCGACCGGGGCGTTGGTGATGTCCTGGTGCCACATATCCTTGGGCGAAGGAACGAAACCGTTCAAGGATCCCAGCGGACCAAGGGTCATCCCTGTACAGGAGGGACCGCTCTGCGCGGAACCGGAACCGGCCACGCCGGCGGCAACCAAAAAGAAAACTGCAAATTTATGCATCGAACTCCTCTGTCTGGAAGGGGCTTCCTTCCAGCGGCTAAGGCGTACTCGAGGCTTTTCAGGCCTTCTATCGCGCGATCCTTGGTTGAGACAGAGGGATAAATGCCGCCAATCCACAAGTAAACAGTGCTGCCGTGCCACAGACGAACAAACGCGCAGGTTCCGAAAGAACCGTGCCCATGTAGATTGTTGTGTACTTAAGAAGATTACCTGATACTTGGTCCCAATACGGGACGACGGCAAAAAATTTACAGAAGCCTTACACCGATTCCGTGCTACGTACCGTGTGCTTCCTGCAGCAGTGCGGTGCCTGAGCCTAGTTGTCCACCTTGGGCCGCTGATACGGCTTCTGCATCGACGCCCGCGCCTCGTTCACCGCGCCTTGCGTATTGTCGTTGGTCTGGACCGCCAGCCTGTACTCATTCACCGCCCGGTCGCGCTGCCCGGTCACGTCGAAGATGCGTCCCAGCTCCACGTGGCTCCAGACCTCGACCCAGCGCGGATCGCCGTCGCCTCGCAGCGCATCGCGGAACGAGTTCGCCGCCGACTGGTAGTTCCGCTGCATAAAGAAGATCTCGCCGATCCGGTAGCTCGCCAGCGAACTGGTCTTGTTGACATCGAGAGCCTTCTGGTACTCGGCCAGCGCCCCGGCATAGTCGTTCTGGGCCACCAGTTGCTGTCCGCGCAGCACAGCCACGCGCACGGCGAGATCCGGCGTACTCTTCAGCACCCAGCCCTGCGGGTCGATCTGGATCCGCCGCGGCCGGCCAAAGGTCTCCACCGTATACTGCGACTCGGTGCCGCTCACATCCACCCGCCGCGTCTCCGTCTTGCCGTCGGTCTCGATCCGCAGCTCCACCGGCATCCGGAAAAGGTCGAGGTCCTGGTCGATCGAGCCAACGGTGCGGAAGCCCTTGTTGTTGCCGAGGCGAAAGACGGTGAACTTGTCCGTAAAGGTCGGCGCGCCCGTCCCGTCAAGCCACTGCGCGAAGAACGGCTCCAGCGGCAGGTTCGACTGCGACTCGGCAATCCGCTGCAGGTCGCTCGATCGCACCGGCTTGTCCGCGAACTCCGTCAGCACCGCCTTCAGGAACTTATAGAAAACCTCATCGCCCATCTCCCAGCGGAGCATGTGGAAGACCATAGCGCCTTTTTCGAGGGTCATCGACTGGAACTGGGGCGAGAAGGGGTCGAGGCGGCCCACGCTCGTCAGCGGCTCGGTATCGTACGCCAGCGCGCCAGCCGAGACGTCCCCCACCGCCGTCTGCATGGAGTTATGCCCCGCCGAGTCCTCAAGGTACAGCAGCTCCGTATAGCGCGACATGCCGTTGGTAATCCAGGCATCGTTCAGCGACGCAGGCGAAACCTCGCTGCCCCACCACTGGTGCGCCAGCGTATTCGCCAGCAGCCGCTGCGAGTTGCGATCGGCGATCCGTTGTCCCGCGATCGCCGCCACCTCCGGCCCCCAGGCGGCCGAGACGGCATCGTCCGGCAGCTCGACGATGTTGATCTTGCCCGTCTCCGGCTGGCCGAAGGTGCTGCTCATGTACTCGAACTCGCGAGCCGTCTGGCGCACATAGTCGAGCGCGAAGTCCTTGCGCTTTTCGGTGGTAAACACCTGGATGTTGCGCAGCCCCGGCGCAGTGACCGGCGCAAGGAACTGGCCCGCCACGATCGTCCCCGGAAAGCCCGGCCTGGTCCAGTTGAAGCTGTACTCGACGCGCCCGTCGCTGACCTTTTTATGGCTCGTCTCGCCGCTGCCGACCACGCGCTCGTCGGCCGGCACGCGGATGTGCATCTCGGCCGTAAACCGATTGGTAAACAGCCCGGTCATCGGGAACCAGCGGCCGGCATAGAGCAGAATACTGATCGGGTCGGCCACCGCCGCCAGCTTGATTCCTTCGACCGGGCTGGTCTCCGAGCCGGTCAGCACACCGCTGTATTCAAAGCGCAGCGTCGTCGATGTGCCCTTCGCCAGCGGCGTATTCAGCGGCACCCGCACGGTCGAGTTCGTGGTCAGCCGCTCCGGCGTCAGCACCTTGCCCGCCGCGTCCGTCAGCTTGGTAATCGCCAGTCCGTTGTTCAACTCAAACGTCAGCTGCGTCAGGTCTTCGAGCGCCGTCACCGACACCGTCGCCGTCGCCATCAGCTTGTTCGCCGCCGGGTCCAGGTCCGCGCCGATCACATACCCGGTAATCTGCATCAGCGGACGCACCGGCGCGGCCCACCCGCGCGAGGCACCGCACAGCGACACAACACTCAACAGCAACAGGCTTTTGAAACGGGAGATCATGGCGCGGAGATCCTTCGGAGTCGCAACGTATCAACAGATTAGACGACGGAGAACGGCTTTTCGCCACCCATGCCGCCGCGCGCGCTCACCAAAGACTGTACGGCATCACAAACCCGCTGGATGGGAACCGCCCCGTCCGGAGGAGTCAGCTGTACCCGCACCGTCGCCAGTTCGGCCATCATCGTCGCCCGCTGCGGGCCGTCGACCAGCAGCGGACGGAGCGCCGCGGCGACGTTCGCGCCGGTAAACTGCTCCTGCAACAGCTCCGGCACCACCCGCTTGCCCGCAATCAGGTTCACCATGGCAATCGGCAGGTTGCCGTGCTCATCGAGCGGCGCGGGGATCTCCTTCGGATACGTAACCAGCCGCTTCGCCAGCGTGAAGGTGAGCGGGGAGACTCTGTATACCACCACAAACGGGTTTCCGATCATCGCCGCCTGCACCGTCGCGGTGCCGCTCGCCACGACCGAAGCCCGCGCGTGGAACATCGCCGCGGGCGCATTGCGGATGAAGGTGATGCGCGGCGGACGAGGACCTGGTAGATAAAAGTCACCAGTGTCATACATAATGCTCTTGAGCTCGTCTTCAGTTATCGTCTCGGCCACAGGAACGAGGTACTCGTATTGATCGCCGAGTTCATCGGCCGCGTCGATCATGGCCCGGAGATGGCTGCGTACCTCACCAATGCGGCTTCCAGGTAACAGCGCTATCCATTCACGTTTAGGGTCAAGCTCGTATCGTATGTTGCCTTCGCTCAAGCCCGCAACCTGCGGCGCTCGGGAGTCAGGATCATCGGGTCCCGCATACCACCATTGATCCTGTGAGATGGCAGTGGCCTGTCGAGCGTACTCTTCCCGCGGTACTTCAGGTGCAAGCGAGATAGCCAGCGGATGCCCCACAAACTCCGCCTCCACTCCGCGCCCCTTATAAAAAGCCTCTTCAAACGGGAAGATCACCAGCATCCGGTCCACCCGCTCTTGCACCCAGCGCAAACGCCGCCGCTTCCACGCCCAGAGCTGCGGGCTGACAAACCACACCACCGGAATCCCGAGCCGCCTGCAATGCTTTGCCAGCCGGAAGTTCACATCCGGAAAGTCGATCAGCACGGCCACATCCGGCCTGCGCGCTTTGATCGAAGAGACCAGCCGCCGGTACTCGCGGTAGATGCGCGGCATGTGCCGGATCACCTCCGTGATCCCCATCACGGCCACGTCCTCCGCCCGCACCACCCGGTCCAGCCCCGCGCGCTCCATCGCCGCGCCGCCCAGCCCGAAGAACGACGCTCCCGGCCAGCGTGCCCGCAACTCCGCGATCGCCTGCGCGCCGTAATGCTCCCCGCTCGCCTCGCCGGCGGAGAGAAACACCCGCGGATTGGAAGGAGTCGCGATCTCGATAGTGTATGTCGTGGTGGCGCGGTATGATCGGATTGAGAGCGACCGATGTCGGACATCATCACAGGACTGCGGCAAGCGATCCAGGATATGGTAGCGCCCGATCTGAAGTCGCATACCGTCAAGCTCGAAGCTCTCCAGAAGCAGAGCGAGATTCAGCACGACGCCGTGATGAAGACCCTGGAGGCCTTTCGCGCCGAGATGCGTGCTGAGTTTGCCGCCCTGAGCGCCAGGAACCAGGTCGAGGTGTTCCGCCAGGTGTCCCCGATCAGCGAACGTGTCCGTTGTCGAGTCTCTGAGCAAACAGCAATAGACTGGTTCGCTTTTTATGCCTCTGAAGAATCAGTCACTGTAGATTCTTACCGAGCAATTCGCATGGCTGCCGATCCAGGTAAGAGCTTCCGCGCCACCCTCGAGCCGCTGCCCGGCAACCTCGGCTGGATCATCCTTCTTGTCTGCGCCTACCTTGGTGTCGTCCAT
>CAXTWP010000257.1:4455-4684 GCA_964247945.1 uncultured Acidobacteriaceae bacterium
CGCCCGTGTCCCCTTCGACATCCATGCCGCCTGGCCAATGCTGATCCGCCGCCGCGTCACGGTCGCACTCGCCGGTCAGACCTTCCGCACCTCTCTCTTCGCCTACTCGGAGACGGGCGGCCACTTCGTCTTAATTAACAAGAAGATGCAGCAGGCGGCCGACGCTGGCCTCGGCTCCGTCATTGACCTTACCGTTGCCCCCGATCTCGACCAGCGTGAAGCCTTCATC
>CAXTWP010000258.1:0-4629 GCA_964247945.1 uncultured Acidobacteriaceae bacterium
CGAGTGCGCCAGCAGGGACGTGATGACGGCCGAGACGTTGTGCAGGATGACCTGTCCGGCGTTCCACTTGATGACGCCGAAGGCGAAGACGATCTGTAGGCCGAGACCCCACAGGACCGTCCGCCAGCGAATGGCGCGCCGATCGGTCGAGAGCGCATACGCGAGAACAAGGAACGCGGCGAGTCCGAGTAGACCAGTAAAACGGGCCAAGAGCGCTCCTGTAAGGGTTGGCTGAGAACGATGTGGCAAGTGTACCGAATGTACTGCCGGAGTGCTCCCCCGCAGACCGCACGGGAGAAATCAATAAGAGAACGCTCATGTTGACTTGTAGGGTGCCGATAACCGGAGCAAGCAGTTCTTAAGGAGTGCAGCCATGAGCTATCCAGTCACTGGCATTCAATCGAATACGGCCGGCTTTGCGTTCCCCGCGACGGAACACGCGAGTGGAGGGGTGATCTCCGCGCCGCTCAGCAAGACGGCCGCTGACCCGAATAAATCTGGTTTTCAAGCCACCGACGCAACGAAGGCCCCAGCGCCTAACAACTTCGTGGCAGCTTCAGCGGCACTGACGGCAACCTACGCCGCCGCGCCGGTGGATACGGTGACGCTATCGACCGTCGACAAAGTAAAACAGCTGCGTGGAGAAGGCGAAGGCGACACCGTGATCGCCACGACGCTAAATCTTTCCATCAAAGAAGTGGACAGCGATCTCCACCTCTCACAGGCACCGCAGCACGTAAGCTTTACGGTCGCTCCAATCGTGTCGTCACTGAGCACAAGTCCCCTGCCTTCGACAGAGTCGACCGGTTCGGCTAAAGCTTAAAGCAGGCGTTATTGAAGGGTGTCGCGGGTGATGAGGCCGCGGACCACGCGCCTTGATGCAGGTGGCCTGTCTGCGATTTCGAGCGTTGCACGGAGCATGGCTTCGGGTTCCTCGAGCAGGGCTGGGTCTTCGCTATAGACGGTGCAGAGCGGTTGGCCCTGGTCGAGCCATGCGCCCAGTTTGGCGTGCATGGCCAGCCCCGCATGGGCGGAGACGCGGTCGCCCGGTCGCTTGCGCCCCGCGCCGAGACGCTGGAGCGCCCAGCCTACTTCCGTGCAGTCCATAGCAGAGAGATAGCCGTCCCGCTCTGCGGTGAGCGTTCGCTGGGCTTGCGGTTTGTGATGAGCGGCGGGCTCCTCAAAGACGCTGGTGTCGCCGCCTTGTAGCTCAACCATCTTGAGCCATGACTTGTAAGCGGTGCCGTTGCGAAGAGCCTCGTCGGCCTGGGCGGCACCTTCTTCCGGAGTGGCGACGCGGCTGCCTAGATAAAGCATCCAACCGGCGAGGACGTTTGAGATCTCGATGAGGTCGGCACTCATGGGGTGGCGAATGCCTTTCATGATGTCGACGCACTCCCAGACCTCGATCCAGTTTCCGGAGAAGCGGCCGAGCGGCTCGTCCATTGTCGTGAGCAGAGCGACGGTGCGGGTGCCTGAGGCTTCGCCGGTGGCAATCATCAGGCGGGCGAGGCGTTCGGCGTCTTCGGGTCGCTTCATGAAGGCGCCGCTGCCGGTCTTGACGTCGAGTACAAGACCGTCAAGGTCTTCGGCGAGCTTTTTGCTCATGATGCTGGCGCAGATGAGGTCGGTTGACTCGACCGTGCCGGTGTGGTCGCGCAGGGCGTAGAGGATGCGGTCGGCGGTGGCCAGGGTGGGAGTTTGTCCGATGAGGCAAGCGCCGCACTCAGCTAAAACTTCAGCAAACTCCTTCAGATCAAGTTGGGAACAAAAGCCCGGGATGGTTTCGAGCTTGTCCAGCGTGCCGCCGGTGTGGCCCAGCGAACGACCGGAGATCATGGGGACGACTAATCGCTTCTCAGAAGGGTACCCGAGGGAGGCAACTATGGGCGCGATGAGGAGGGAGGTCTTGTCGCCGACGCCGCCGGTGGAATGCTTGTCGACGGTGAAGGCGTTGAGCGGTCGGGAGTCGAAGACCTCGCCGGAGAAACGCATCGCGTCCGTCAGGGTGGCCAGTTCGCGCGGGTCAAGGCCGCGAAGGAGCACGGCCATAAGGAAGGCTGCAATCTGGGCGTCGGAGACCTGCTTCTGGACGATGCCCTGGATGAAGCCTCTGATCTCCGAGTCCGCAAGGGCGTGGCCGTCGCGCTTTCGTTGAATGATGTGGATGGGGTGGAGCGATCCGGTCATGAAGTGGGGTCGAGCAGGAAAGCAGCGGGAAGGATGGCGCTGAGCGGGTTTTCGGCGACGGTATTATCGTCGGCCGGGTAGAAAACCCAGGTGGTTGGAAGAGCGAATTCAACCAGCGTTTGGCGGCAGGCACCGCAGGGCTGGCTGACGGCGTGGTTCAGGTTGGCGACTGCGACGGCGCGAAGCTTGATGGCTGGGCCATGCTGGATGACGGCACGAGCTATGGCTGCCTGTTCCGCGCAGGTAGTGAGGCGGTACGAGGCGTTTTCGACGTTGCAGCCTGTAACGGTCTCGCCCGTTGTGAGCAGCAGGGCTGCACCGACGCGAAAGCGGCTGTACGGAGCGTAGGCGTTCGCCGCGGCTTCGGTTGCCCGGCGATAAAGGGCGTCGATTTGGGTGGAGGTGAGGCCGCTGGAATGAATCACGCTGTTTGGAGGGTAGCGGCTTCTATGGTTTACGGCAAGCGGGAGAAAACACGCTTGAGACTTCCGACGCCAATGACTGTAGCTAATTCTTCATCAGATAGCTTGACAATAAGACACTCAGATGTGAGACTAGAGAAGTCAAAGGCTTACCCGGCAACGGCCGGTATAAGGAGAACAGCAATGGGCAAGATTATCGGTATCGACCTCGGAACTACTAATTCCTGCGTCGCCGTGATGGAAGGCGGCGAGCCGAAGGTGATTGCCAACGAAGAGGGTGGGCGCACGACGCCGTCCATTGTCGCGTTCACCAAGAGCGGAGAGCGACTGGTCGGTCAGGTGGCCAAACGCCAGGCCATTACCAACCCTGAGAACACCATCTTTTCTGTGAAGCGTTTCATGGGCCGTCGTCTCAACGAGGTCGGCGACGAGATGAAGATGGTGCCATATAAGGTTGTTGCGAAGGGCGATAACGTCGGCGTGATGGCACAAGGCAAGGAGTACACCGCGCCGGAAGTGTCGGCGATGATCCTGCAAAAACTGAAGAAGGCGGCAGAGGACTATCTGGGCACATCAGTGACCGAGGCTGTCATCACCGTACCCGCGTACTTTAACGACGCGCAGCGGCAGGCGACTAAAGACGCGGGCAAGATCGCCGGTCTGGACGTCAAGCGCATCGTGAACGAGCCGACCGCGGCAGCTTTGGCCTATGGTCTTGACAAGAAGAAGGATGAGACCATCGCGGTCTACGACTTCGGTGGCGGCACCTTCGACATCTCGATTCTTGAGGTCGGCGATGGCGTGATTGAAGTGAAGTCCACCAACGGCGACACGCACCTGGGCGGCGACAATCTCGACCAACGCATCGTCGAGTGGCTGATTGCAGAGTTCAAGAAGGACACTGGCCTCGACCTGAGTTCGAAGGGCAATGAGATGGCCCTGCAGCGCCTTAAGGACGCGGCGGAGAAGGCGAAGATCGAGCTCTCGACCGCGCAGGAGTCCGAGATAAACCTGCCCTTCATTACGGCGGACGCGACCGGCCCGAAGCACCTGGTCCGGAATCTGACGCGCGCCAAGCTCGAGTCGCTTGTCGACGATCTGCTTCAGAAGTCGGTGGGGCCGTCCAAGCAGGCTCTTAAGGATGCGGGGATCGATGCTTCGAAGATCGATGAGGTCGTGCTGGTCGGCGGCCAGACTCGTATGCCGGCGATTCAGAAGCTGGTAAAAGACCTCTTCGGCAAGCAGCCGAACAAGGGCGTGAATCCAGATGAGGTTGTGGCGATCGGCGCGGCGGTGCAGGCCGGTGTGCTCGCGGGCGAGGTGAAAGATCTGTTGCTGCTGGACGTGACCCCGCTGACCCTCTCCATCGAGACGATGGGCGGCGTGGCCACCAGCATGATCGCGCGCAATACCACCATCCCGACTAAGAAGACGGAAACATTTTCGACCGCAGCCGATAGCCAGACCGAAGTTGAGGTGCATGTGCTCCAGGGTGAGCGCCCAATGGCGGCTCAGAACCGCACACTCGGCAAGTTCAAACTGTCGGGCATTCCGACCGCGCCGCGCGGTGTGCCGCAGATCGAGGTGACGTTCGACATCGACGCGAACGGCATCCTGAACGTAACGGCGAAGGACAACGCCACCGGCAAGGACCAGAAGATCACCATTACAAGTTCTTCGGGTCTGAGCAAGGAAGAGGTCGAGCGCATGGCCAAGGACGCCGAAGCGCACGCGGCCGAGGATAAGGAGCAGCGCGACGCGGTCGAAGCGCGCAACGGCCTCGATTCCATGGTTTACAACGTCGAGAAGATGTTGAAGGATTCGGGCGACAAGGTGGCCGAGGGTGACAAGACCGAGGTCGAGTCTGCTCTGGCCGACGCCAAGTCGACGCTTGCCGGTACGCCCAGCGCATCCGAGGTGAACGCGGCGAAGGAGAAGCTCACCACGGTCAGCCATAAGCTGGCCGAGGCCATGTACAAGTCCCCTGCGGCTGCACCGCCGTCGCACACTGCCTCAA
>CAXTWP010000259.1:0-4625 GCA_964247945.1 uncultured Acidobacteriaceae bacterium
CGCAGATGCACCACCGCATGGTCTCCACGGACGGTCCGCCCCGCCGAAACATACTTCGCTTCCGTCAGCCCCGCCTGCTGTCCCGGTCGGTCAAGCTCCGCGTGTGTTGCCGTCAGCATCGCCGGCCTACCTCCCTGCAGCCCATCGGCACTCACCGCCGACTGCAGGATCACCATGCCCGTATCCGCGTTATACTCCGCGCCTGTCGCATGGCCCGTCATTCCGTTGAACTGGAACTCCAACGGCTGGTCGGTCGCCGCGACGCCCAGTTTCTGAAGGTACACCAAGCCACTTGTCCTTATGTGGATGATGCGCTCGCCCTCATTGCCCGTTTGCCCCGTGTGCTCAGCTGACGCCGGTGCAGCCGCCGCTTTGCTCCGCGCTTCCGGCGTCGCGGCGGCCGGAGCCTCCAGATCGATGTGCACCTCGCCGACCGCCCGCACCACCCCTGACGCCTGCTCGTACTCAAACTCGCTGCCCGAGATCTGGTCAGCGCGATCCTGTTTCCGGCCATAGAGGATCATGTTCACATCATGCAGCGTCAGCTTGCCGTTGTTGTGCTCGACTGCCTTCGACGCATGGAGCGTCATCACGGTCTTGCCGCCCACCGACTGCGAGTAGGTGTAGCCGTTCGTCTCGCGGCGGATGTCGACCCCCAGCCTGCCCGGCAGCCCCGCCAAAAAGCGGTGCGCCCGATACCGCGCATACCCTAGAAAGCCCGCCACCACCACGGCCAGCAGCGCCACGCCTACCACCAGCCCCATTCGCAGCCGCGCTACTGAAATCGCCATCCTCTCTATCTTCTCACCCGTTCCGGCCGCTCCCTGATGACCTAGAATAGGGCATGGCCGATCAGCTTTACCTCAGCCTGTGGTTCCCCAACTTCCGCTTTGAGGCCCTGCCCGAAAAGCTCATCGCCGTTCTGCGCCAGTTCGCCGTTATCAGCAAACAGCCTCGCGTCGCCGCCGCCTCCGTCTACCCCATCGGCTTCTCCGAGTCCCCTACATATCAGCGCATCTACGTGAACGACGACCGTGCCGAAGCCACCGTCGACTCCCTGATTGAGAACGCGGTCGCGGAATCCACCGAGCAACTCCATGACGACATGGCGGTCGAGTTCGAGACGCAGTGGAAGCTCTGGACACCCGCCCTTGCCGATGCCCACTTCGAAGAAGGCCTAGACCTCGCCTGGCAGCTTCAGCCGACCATCGTCCGCATCCTCGGGTTCGGTCCGGAGTTCGATGACGCGAGCTTCGACCAGAACGGACACATCCGCATCGACTTCGGTCTCGACACCGCGTGGGTTTTGGAAGATGCGGACCTCGACGCCGTCGCCGCCAAACACATCCGGCAGAATGTTGAGATGCTGCTCGCCTTCACCCTCTCGGTTGAAAAACACTGCGGCATCTCCAGCCGCCTGCTCTGGACCGAGTCCGGCGAGCCGCTCGCCGAAAAACTCATCGCCACACTCCAGCGCCTGCATTAGGTGTGCCAGGCCACACAGGCAGCAGACGACAAAAGAAATCCGCTGTATGAGGCATTTGAAACTAGGGCGGTTTCACTGTTGTCATTCAGATCAGGTTCTTTGAGGCGACAACAGGTGAACCAGCGTCTTCAAACCGCTTTCTACGCCAGAAAGCCCCTTTCCGGGGTGCATTCTGCCACTCTCCCGGAGAGCGATCAGGCCGTGCATCGTTGCAAAGAGTAGTCCGGCAAGGGTGGTGGTGGGTATGTCCGGCAACGACTTCGCTGCCTGACACTCCTGGACAATCACGACGAACTCGGTGAACGCTGCTAAAGCAGTCTTCTCCAGTTCACCCTTTTGTGAGGCCGTGGCTGGATCATTGAAAAGAAGCCTGTAGCGTGCCGGATGTTCTACGCTGAAGTCGACGACGACATGGAGCGCTTTCATCAACTTCGCGGCTGGTTTTCTCGAACTCTGACGGACCGCTTTGAAAGCTTCCGTCAGTCTCACAAAGTCGGCCGTGGCGACGGACGCCAACAATGCATTCCGACTCTTGAAATGCTTATAGGGAGCATTATGAGAAATCCCGGTGGCTTGGCCGACCGCGCGTAGCGTTACAGCGTCCTCGCCGCCTGAATCAAGCAGCATGGTGGCAGCGTGCATCAGCTTCTTGTCCGTCGTCAGCGCAGTTGAGTCGACTCTTTGCTTGGCTGCAACCGGACGAGCGTCTTGGAGTCGTTCCATAGTTTGGCTGCCCTCTGTTCGTCATAGGACATCTTAGAGGATCGCGTCTCGTTCAATGCGCCGTCGTTCGACTGGAGATACTTGCCGGATGCGTTTGCGTAGAGGGGATTGACTGCAATTTGCGCGAGGGAGGCGCCCGAGAAACTGATTGAGCCTTGCGTTACGCCGAAGCGCTTCATGAGGCCCTTCATGAGGGAGGTCTTCGCAAGCCACTGCACGGCTTCAGGCATCGTTCTCAGCAGTCCCGTCTCAGGGATGGACCCGGGATTGAATGCGATAGACGCGATCGAACTGCCGGCGCGACGCAACTTGCGGTGTAGTTCATACGCATAAAGCATGGTGCAGAGCTTTGAGGTTGAGTAGCGTATCCCCGCAGAGAGCGGCTTCTTGCCATCTTTTCCATCGTTGGCAAGGGCAAGCGCGTCCGGCTCAACCGCTTTCCCAACCATCTTTCCATCGGTCGTATCGGGATCATGCGTTCCGCTTGCGGTGAACACAATGCGTCCGCCGTTTGCCATCCGATCAACCAGCAGCTCCACCAGCAGGAAATGGCCGAGACAGTTAGTCGCAAAGGTCAATTCATAACCCTCGGGGCTGTAGGTTGTCGGCCCATTGTGTCTGCCTCCCGCATTGCAAAGGAGCGCCTCGAAGGAAGCCCCCTTGCCGCTGTCGAGCAGAGCTCGGAACTCCGCTGCGGCCTCCCTGACCGACCCAGCGAGGAGGTATCCAGCTTCAACGTCGTTACTTTCACGCCATAGCTGGTCCGGAGCTGCTGAGCGGCGGGCTCCATCCGCTCTATGCTCCGTCCGGCAAGAATGAGATTGCAGCGCGAACGAGACGCCAGTTGTTTTGCGCACTCGAAGCCGATACCGGCATGAGCCCCGGTTATGAGAACTGTGGCCATATCGAACCTCCCTTTAGTTGACACTGTCAACCTTATTCTAAGAGGTGTACGTTGTCAACCTCGGCGGCAATTCCAACCGCGTCCCGCACCTGTTTAGGAAATTGAAAGTGTGCGCGCAGTTAGAAGCGCAGAGGTGACCAAAGACGACTTCGCCTTCGACAGGATCGTCAGCTGAAGTGGATCAGGGCGGAAACTAAGCGAGAAGGGGCAGACGTTGGGCGCAGTGGCGCTCCATGTCGGATACCAGTCTCAAAGCGCTTTCTGTGCTGCTTTTAGAAAGTTCTCCGGGCACATCTCCAACGAAGTTTGTGACCGTGAAACGATTCGCCGTGCCGGATAAATGACGAAACACGCTCTTCTGGATGTGTGAAAAACCGCGAGGAAAGGTAGGGTGGGCCTCGTGGTCGGGTTACCAACGTCCCCGTTGTGTTTCGCTGGTGGAAGGCCTGGTTCGTCGTGGCATTAGGGAGAAGCGGCAGGGTCGCTATAGACGCTCTTCACAAATGTGGATGCATTGGTGTCCGGCCAGTCCGGATGCTGCTTCTTGAGGCCGGCGCTGATTTCTGTTGCAGCAGCATCGACCGGGACGCCTTGGCGCTTAAGCGCAAGGGCTTGCGTACGGATCGACACGATCAGTTCCCGCTCAGCGGCGATCAGCGATCCATCGCCTGGTGCACTATGATCGGGCAAGACGTGTTTGACATTGAGAGTGGCTACCTTGTCTAGCGTGGCGAGCCATTCCGTAGGCGTACCGTCATGGCCAAAGATGTTCGGTATGGTCTTGTTCTGCACCACGTCGCCCGAAATCAACGTTTGATCCGGCTCGACAAGGGTCAGCTCGTCTCCTTTGGTATGGGCACCACCAAGCCAGAGCAGACGGGCCGTGACACCACCGCCGAGATCGATGGCGACTTCTTTGTCGAAGAGAATATCCGGCGAGCGCAAGACGACACCCGCAAGCAGCTCCTTGTTCTGCGCCGACATACCGCGGAAGAGATCGGTGAGCACCTGCCCGTCCTTTTCCTCCTCCTGCTGCTGCACCGCGTTGCGGATGAGGACGGTGCCCGGAGGGAAGCCGGGTTCCCCGGTGACATGCTCCGTGTGATAGTGCGTTGTTGTAAGAAAGAGCCTGGAATTATCAGGCGCGAGCTTGGCAGCGACGCGCGCGACAACGGCTCCGTTCTTTGGTCCCATCCCTGTATCGACGACGAGCGTCGCGCGGCTGCCGACAACAATCGCAACGTTCGGAAAGCCAGTCATCTCCCACACATGGTCGGAAACCTTTGTCGCACTCTCGCTCAGTACCGGCTGCATCGAATACGGAACGCGGGGAGCCTGTCCAGGTGACGACAGGGCGAGCAGGAAAGAAAAGGGAAACAGCAGCTTCTTGGTCATGAAATTCTCCACCTCTCGTCTACCTCATGCTACCTCTTCCAGCCGCCGGAACAAATCCGAAAAGCTGGCGCTCGGCTCGGTCGGAACATGTTGTACACGTCTATGTTTGGGCAATGC
>CAXTWP010000260.1:0-4603 GCA_964247945.1 uncultured Acidobacteriaceae bacterium
GCGATGGGCGCGGCGACGGTCGATAGGCCAGGAACAAACTTGGCAAAGAGCAGCGTAACCGGTCCGCGCCGCGCAAAGTAGCCCTCGGTCTTCGACACGCAGGTGGAGGCTTCAAGCGAGAGGCGGCATAGCAGCTTCAGAATGCTGTTGCCATAGCGCCGTCCAAGCAGGTACCACATACTATCCGCGAGTACGCACGCCAGAAGCACCGCTAAAACCGCGTAGCCGGCGTGAATCTTATGGGTCGCGCTAAGCGTTCCCGCGGTCAGCAGCACCGGAATGCTTGGAATGGGTATGCCGAGCTGCTCCACCAGCACCCAGACAAAGAGGATGCCATAGACGTAATGCACGAAAAAGGCGAGGGCGATCGGCATGGGAGTGAACCGGTGACACAAAGCGCCTATCGAGAGCGACTGTATCAGAACTGGACTTTAGATGATCCGCGGGAACGATCGATGCGTTAAGCGCGGGAAGCCCGGCATAAGGATGCCGGGCTTCCCGCACAAACGCCATAAGCACTACTCTGGCAATGTAAGAGGCATCGCCACCAGGTGCTGGCCGATAAACCACGACTGTAGCTCATTGGGGCGGAGGATGTCCGAAACCACCAGGTCGTTCGTGCCCTGATCCCCGGCTTTGTCAGCGGCTTCAGAGATGTCAAGGCAGGTCTGGATGATGATCTTGTGCGCCTCCAGCAGCCGCGAGATCTGCACCGGGACCTCTTCCTTGCCGCGCGGCGGCGGAGAGATGCGGGTCACTTCAGCTACGTCTCCGCCCATCGCGATGCTCACTCCGCCCAGCAACTGGATGCGCTCGGCGATGGTGTCGACCAGCTCCACCTGCTCCTCAAAGTGTTTGTCGAATAAAAGATGCAACTGGTAAAACGTGGGTCCGGCAACCTGCCAGTGATGCTTCTTGTACATATCGCGGATCACGATCGAGTCGGCCAGGAGCTGGTTGAGTTGGCCGCACATATCGGCCCGCACCTTGGCATCGAGCGCGTGCGGCAGGTCTTTGGTCACCTCGCCGTACTTCTGTATCTCGCGGGCCTGCGCGTGCCAGTGCGGCGTGGTCAGGTCTTTTACATTTACTTCGGGCTTAGTAGCTGTTGCCATGGAAAGAACCTCACGAACCTTAGTCTTAGCTCTGTAGATGCCGCGATGAGAAGCTTGTTTGTATGTCGAGTGAGCATACAAAATATTCTGGCAGGATGTTCACTTTACAGCCACGTCCGGCGTCACTGAAAAGCCCGGCCGTAGAGCGTAGTCGCCGTTTTCCTGCTGCAGGTTGGTAAAATCGATCCGGACAGGAATCCGCTGAACCACCTTGACGTAGTTGCCGGTCGCGTTCTCAGGCGGAAACAGCGACAACCGGGACCCAGTCGCGCCGCCAACCTGGGTGATCTTGCCGGAGAACTTGCGGCCGCCGAGCGCGTCGACCTTCATCGTCACGTTCTGGCCCGCCTTCATCTTGTCAAGCTGCGTCTCCTTGAAGTTCGCCGTCACCCAAAGGTTGGTCAATGGCACAATGGTCAATAGGTCCTGGCCCACGCTGACGTTGCCGCCGACCACCACATTCTTCTTGCTGACAACCCCGGAGATAGGAGCTGTGATATGGGCGTAGCTGAGGTTCAGCATCGCCTGATCGACCTGGGCCTGCGCCTCTTTCACCCGTGCCTGTTGCGCGTTGGCCTGGGCCTGTTGCGCACGCACCTGCCGGGGAGCGTTCCTGGCCGATTGCGCGGCCATCGAGCGCGCCTGAGCGAGACGGTCGATCGCCTGAGAAACACCGGCTTGCTGCGCCAGCACGGTCGCCTCCGCATCGAGCACGGCGGCGGTGTTGCTCGCGTCGGTGGCGACGGCGGCGTCATACTGCTGCTTTGAGATCACGTCCTTCTGCACCAGAGGCGTATAGCGCTCCACGTCGAGACGGCTCTTGATCGCGTTCGCCTTCGCCTGATCGACACGCGCCGCCGCCGCTTGCTCTTGTTTCTGCGCCTGCGCAATCGCCGCTTCGGCGGAAAGCACGTCGCTTGAACTCGTGCTGATGCTCGTCCGGGTCGTGACCCCGGTGATCGGCACGTTCACATCAGCCTGCACAAAAGCCGCCTGGGCGTTCGCCAGCGAGGCCTGGGCCTGCTCAAGCGCGACCTGGAAGTCTTTCGGATCGATGTCGGCGATCGGTGCTCCCTGCTCCACCTTCTGGTTGTCTTCCACGTAGACCTTGATCACCTGACCGGCAATGCGAGAGCTCACCTGGTAAAGATCGCCGTCTACCTGCGCGTCGTCGGTGTCCTCGCTGTAGGTGGAATGCCAATAGAATAAACCCGCCACAATGGCGAGCAGCAGAACCACCGCAATGATGAGGAAGCGGCGGCGCGACTTCTTCTGCGGCGGCTCATTGTCGTTGCCCCCATCGTCGGGTTTGCCGTTCTGCTGGCCATCTTGCGTCTTCGGGTCTTCCGGCGGTGCCTGCTGTTCCGTTGTGCCTGCCATCTTACTTTCCTCCCAAATAATCTTTGTAGTTCGTTTGCGCGATCCCGAGCGCCCGGGCCAACGAGAGTTTGGCCACGTTATGTTGATAGAGCGCGCTGATGTATTGGTCGTTCGCTTGTTCCGTCTGCGACTGCGCCTGCGAGACGGGCAAATTATCGGCAACTCCGGCGCGGAAACGCTGCTGCGCCTCGCTCAGTGCTTCCTTCGCCAGATCGACGTTGGACGCGGTCGCTTCCACAAGCTTCGCCGCGGCCTTGATGTCGAGGATGGCGTCGCGGATATCGGCATTAACCTGCTGAATCTGATCCGAATATTGTGCCTTCGCCATGTCATACTGGGCGGCGGCCACCTGCTCGTCCCCGCGCGTCTTGGCGATCTGCAGGATGGGAACGCTGATCGTCCCGGTTGCCGTATAAGAGCTATGCGAGTGTCCAACCGTGGTGCCGATGTCTCCGAAATCCCCCGTCGCACTGGCCGACGGTAGTTGCTGGGTCCAGGCGGCCGTCTTCTGCGCTTGGGCGGCCCTCACCTGCTCGGCGGTCGCCGCCAGGTCCTTCCGTCCCTTCAGCGCCTGGTCGAACGCCGCCTGCGGGTCGATCGTATCCAGCGACTGGTAAGGCTCCGAGTCCGTCAGCCGGTACTGTTGATCGAGGGGCAGTCCGATGGCCCGCGCCAGCGCAAGCTTTGCCTTGGCAAGATCGTTGGTCGTCGAGATCAGCGTCTGCTGTTCGTTCTGATAGTCCACCTGCGCCCGCAGCACGTCCAGCCGTGGACTGATGCCGGCATCGTGGTTTGCCGTCGCCTGGTCAAGCGACAGCTTGGAGGTCGCGAGTTCGGCGTTAACCGCGTCGATGCGCGCCTGATCAGAGATGCAGAGCAGATACGCGTTGCCGACCGTCAGCACCACCATGTCCCGCGCGTCCTGCGCCGTCAGCTTGGCCGATGCAAAGTTGTGCTTGGCCGCGATGTACGTCTCGAGTGACTGCACATCCACCAGCCTTTGCGTTAGAAAGGCGCGAAAATCCATAACCTGAAACGGCCCGACGATAGGATTGATCCCAGGAAATCTGAGGCCCTCCGCCGCCAGACTGATCTGCTCCACCGAATAGGAGGCTGCCCCGTTGACGGTCGGCAGAAGCGCCTGCAACTGCTCCAATCGCTGCCCATTGGCGTTTCTCATCGACGATGTCTGGAGAATCAGTCCCAGATTGGTCCGCAGGCCGCGCTGCACCGCGTCATCGAGCGAAAGATCCAGCACCCCACCGGTCGCCTTTCCCTCGATCAACGATCCCCGGAAGGAGTCGGCCGTTACCTGAGCGCCGTTCTGACCGGAGGCGTTCGAGAGCTGCGTCTGTGCGGCCGGAATGGTTGAGGTTGTCCCCGAAGCCGTGGAGGGGGCCGTCGCGCTCGCACTGCTGCTTTGAGACTGTGACTGGGCTGAAATAGGGGCCGCCGCGCAGCACGCAAAGGCGAGGCTTATTACCAGGCCTGCGTAGACTCGGAGTCCCGGAACGCCCGGCGCTGCTTGTCTTTGCGTCATCACCGTTATAGTACCCGTCCCTCGTCTTGAAAATGGTCGAACTGAATCGGTCGAGAGCGAGGCCGCCAACTGGCGCGGACCTGCTGCTACCACACTTCCGACCGGTTAGCTATCGGATGCGCCCGTGTCGGATGGGTCTTCAAAAAAACTTTGGGGAGGCCGGCGGCACGCCATCGGCGGTACGGTGGTATGCCGCGGCTGATCTTTACGATTACACTGCACAGCAGGCCGCACATGGGGAAGCTTGATGTTTCTGGGGATTGACGTAGGGACAGGCGGCACCCGGGCGGTGCTGATGGACCGCGGCGGTGCGGTCGTGGCGTCGCGTGCGGCCGAACACGCGGCCATCCGCTCGATCGAGATCGGCTGGGCTGAGCAGGACCCTGAAGACTGGTGGCGCGCCGCGCAGACCGCCATCCGTGCCGTTCTCGAGCAGCAACCAGAACCCAAGGTTGAGGCCATCGGACTCACCGGCCAGATGCACGGCTGCGTCCTGCTCGACGAGCACGGCCAGGTACTCCGCCCAGCGCCCATCTGGTGCGATCAGCGCACCCAGCCCGAGTGCGAC
>CAXTWP010000261.1:0-559 GCA_964247945.1 uncultured Acidobacteriaceae bacterium
ATCTGTAGGTTGTGGAGGGGACCGGGGGTCTTGGTGGAGTCGAGGATGGAGTGAGGACCAGCGACATCCCCCGCAAAACCACAGCCGCTGCCTTGGGGCGTGTTTGCACAAGCCTTCTCTCTGTCTTCGCCGCTCTTGACAGGTCCCGCTCCAACTTTTTCAACATACAGTTGTGCCACCCACCAGTTGTTTTCTCCCGGTGGAGGTGCGGCAACAAAGGCGACGCTGTGGGAATTAGGAGACCAATCAAACTCGTAAGTGTGCAGCGTAGATGGTGACGAACCGGAATGCGGCGCTTGCGACTTCAACTGCGGCAATGCGCTGAATCTCGACGCCGTCTTCCCCAATGACGCCGGCGGGCGGCTTCATGGCGTCGAGTGCGCCGGCGGTGCGGGTGGCGTTTTCGACGAAGAGGAAGGCGATCGACTTGCCGTCGGGAGACCAGGCGGGCTGCTCGATGGAGCCGGTGACGTGGGTGAGTTGGCGGGCTTTGCCGGTGGCTTTCGACCAGAGGAAGATCTGGGCCTGACTGTCGTCCTTGCCGGTGCAGGTGGAGACG
>CAXTWP010000261.1:569-2367 GCA_964247945.1 uncultured Acidobacteriaceae bacterium
CACTTGGCAGCCTTTGCGCCGATTTCGATGGTGCGGGCGGTGCCGCTGCCGGTGACGGGGGAGAGATAGAGGGCGGTGCCGTCGGTGGCGCGTGCGGTCCAGGCGACGGTGGTACCGTCGGGGGAAATGGCTGCCTGCTGCGGAGCGCGGGTCTTGCGGAGCTCTTCGAGGAGGGACGTGATCTTTGGGTCTACCGCTTTGGGTGCGGCTTGGGCGAGGGCAAGGGTGCCGGAAAGCGCGAGAAGCAGGGTGAACGCGGAAGCGGATCGCATTTCAGCAGGCTAGCACGGGTTTGGAGCTTAGAAGGGTTGACGTGGGGCGGTGTGCTTGATACCTTTAGAAGGTTCCGCGCGTATCCGGAGTGCGATGCTGGCAACGGCGTCGTTTGGGCGAAGAAAAGCCCGGCCAGTCGCCAAATTAGGCGTGACCTGCGCTACACTGTATACGAGAGATGTTCACCGCAGGCCAGTACAGGCTGTGGCCTATCGCAATCGTCCTGTGACACCCTCCACCTTGCATGGGCTATACGGGCCGGGACAGCGAAACGGAGCTGGCTTCTTCCGGGAATCATGGAAGAAAGCTCGGCCACCGTCGACTGTTTTCGTCTGGGTTGATGCAGTACGGGCGTGAAGCAGGAGATTTCTCGCGTGAGACGCTTCAGCGTTCTCAAGCTTTGGCGCGTTACCGCGTACAAAGTGGCGAAGCCTTCTGTTGACCGCGCGCAAGAACTAAGCGGCAGTACATTCGGATTTGATTCAAGGAGTTCTCGTGCCTACGTTTCATCAGCTCGTCAAGCAGGGCAGGACGCCCACCCGGTATAAGACCGCCAGCCCGGCGTTGCAGGGATCGCCCCAGCGGCGCGGTGTCTGCACCCGCGTCTACACACAGACTCCGAAGAAGCCGAACTCAGCGCTGCGCAAGGTAGCGCGCGTTCGCCTGACCAACGGGATCGAGGTCACGACCTATATTCCGGGTATCGGACATAATCTGCAGGAGCACTCGATCGTGCTGATCCGCGGCGGCCGTGTGAAGGACCTGCCGGGTGTGCGGTATCACGTGGTGCGCGGCACGCTGGATTCGGTTGGCGTTGCCAAGCGGATGCAGAGCCGGTCGAAGTACGGGGCGAAGCGTCCCAAGGCTGCGGCGGGTAAGTAAGTTCTCAGTTATAACGTGAAAGATTTCAGGTTCAGCGGCTTGGGAAGTTTACGGTCCTGAAGGAAGACGAGACGAGAGAGAATGCCCAGAAAAGGTTACATCGCGAAGCGTGAAGTGGCACCGGACCCGGTTTACAGCTCAACCCTGGTGACGAAGTTCGTCAACTCCATGATGTGGGGCGGCAAGAAATCGACCGCGCAAGGAATTTTCTACATCGCTATGACGAACCTCGAGCAGAAGGGTGGCGACGAGGCCCTGAAGCTGTTCAAGAAGGCGATCGAGAACTGCAAGCCGCTGCTTGAGGTGAAGAGCCGGCGCGTGGGCGGCGCGAATTACCAGGTGCCGATTGAAGTGCTGCCCGAACGGCGCACGTCGTTGGCGATTCGCTGGCTGGTGACGTATGGCCGGGCGCGCGGCGAGAAGGGCATGGTCGAGAAGTTGACGGCCGAGTTGCTGGATGCTGCCAATGGCCGTGGAGCCGCGATGAAGAAGAAAGAAGACGTTCATCGTATGGCCGAGGCGAACAAGGCGTTTGCCCATTATCGCTGGTAGGCGCAGGGGTTTTGGGATTAGGGAGTAGAAAGACACGTACAACCGCAGGCTTGCCTGCAGAGTGAGAGAGAAAGACCGTGGCACGCACTAC
>CAXTWP010000261.1:2377-4586 GCA_964247945.1 uncultured Acidobacteriaceae bacterium
AACCGCGGGCTTAGTTCCGCAGATGAGAGATACGACCGTGGCACGCACTACACCGCTGAATCGTTGCCGGAACATTGGGATCATGGCGCACATCGACGCCGGAAAGACGACGACGACCGAGCGCATTCTTTTCTATACGGGTATTACGCATCGTATCGGCGAGGTGCACGAGGGCACGGCGACCATGGACTGGATGGAGCAGGAGCAGGAGCGCGGCATTACGATTACGTCTGCCGCGACGACCTGCACCTGGAAGAACATCCGCGTGAACATCATCGACACGCCGGGGCACGTGGATTTTACCGCGGAGGTGGAGCGCAGCCTCCGGGTACTGGACGGCGCGGTGGCCTGTTTCGACGCGGTAGCCGGGGTGCAGCCACAGTCCGAGACGGTTTGGCGGCAGGCAGACAAGTACAAAGTTCCCCGCATCTGCTTTATTAACAAGATGGATAAGGCCGGCGCGGACGCGGTGTATGCGACCAAGACGATTGTCGACCGGCTGGGCGCGCGAGCGGTGCCGATCAACATCGCCATCGGTGCCGAGGCGAAGTTTGCCGGCGTGGTCGACCTGGTGACGATGAAGGCGATCCTGTGGCACGACGAGACCATGGGCGCGGAGTACTCGGTCGAGGAGATTCCGGCGGCGCTGCTCGAGACGGCCAAGGAAGCGCGCCACGCGCTGATTGAGGCGGTCGCGGACTCTGACGATGAGATCCTGAACCTGTTCCTGGAAGGCGAAGAGCCGACCGAGGCGCAGCTGAAGACGGGCATCCGCAAGGCGACCATCGCCATGAAGATCTTCCCGGTATTGTGCGGTTCGTCATTCAAGAACAAGGGTGTACAGACGCTGCTCGACGCGGTCGTCGACTACCTGCCGAGCCCGCTCGATATTCCTCCGATGGTCGGGCACAACCCGGACAACATGGAGCAGGAGATCATCCGCAAGGCGGATGACGCGGAGCCGTTCTCAGCGTTGGGCTTCAAGATCATGACCGACCCTTTCGTGGGGCAGTTGATCTTTATCCGGGTGTACTCCGGTCAGCTTAAGACGGGTGACTCGGTGCTGAACCCGCGCACGGGCAAGACGGAGCGCATCGGACGCCTGCTGAAGATGCATGCGAACAAGCGCGAAGAGATTACGGAGATCCTGGCAGGGGACATCTGCGCGGCCGTAGGGCTGAAGAACCTGATTACGGGCGATACCATCTGCACGGACAAGCAGCCCGTAGTGCTGGAGTCGATCGACTTCCCGAAGCCGGTCATTGAAGTTGCTGTGGAGCCGAAGACAAAGGCCGACCAGGAGAAGATGGGCATGGCGCTGGCGAAGTTGGCGCAGGAAGACCCCACCTTCAATGTGCGAACCGATATCGATTCAGGACAGACGATCATTGCGGGTATGGGTGAGTTGCATCTGGAGATCATCGTCGACCGCATGATGCGCGAGTATAAGGTCGAGGCGAACGTCGGCAAGCCGCAGGTGAACTATCGCGAGACCATCCGCTCGAACGCGGACGCGGAAGGCAAGTACATTCGTCAGACGGGCGGGTCCGGCAACTACGGTCACTGCAAGATCCGCATCTCGCCCAACGAGCCGGGTAAGGGGTACGAGTTTACCAACGACACCAAGGGCGGCGCGATCCCGAAGGAGTACATCAAGCCGATCGACCAAGGAATCCAGGACGCGATGCTGCGCGGGGTGCTGGCCGGGTACGAGATGGTGGATGTGAAGGTCTCGCTCTATGACGGCAGCTACCACGATGTCGACTCGAACGAGATGGCATTCAAGATTGCGGGGTCGATGGCCTTCAAGGAGGCCGCTCGCAAGGCGAAGCCAGTGCTGCTGGAGCCGATCATGTCGGTCGAGGTGACGGTACCCGAGGAGTACATGGGCACGATCATCGGCGATCTGAACTCGCGGCGCGGACGGATCGAGGGCATGGAAATGGTCGGCGGAACGCAGGCGATCCAGGCTTCGGTGCCGTTGAGTACGATGTTCGGGTATGCGACGCATATGCGGTCGTCGACGCAGGGCCGCGCAAATTATTCCATGCAGTTCAAGCAGTACGAAGAGGCGCCCCGGTCGGTCTCGGAAGAGATCATCGCGAAGGTCCAGGGCAAGGAAAGTAAGTAACGGATTTAGTTTCAGATTTCAGTTTAGAGGGAGTTTTTATGGGCAAGGAAAAGTTTGACCGGTCGAAGCCGCATGTGA
>CAXTWP010000262.1:0-486 GCA_964247945.1 uncultured Acidobacteriaceae bacterium
GCCCTCTCCCCTGCTTGCGCAGGATGGGCAGCGCCGCACGGTTCACCCGCTGCGTGCTGAGGACATTAACATCGTAAAGTTCGGCAACCTGCTCGACCGTGAATGCCTCCGACGGCCCAAAGCTCATGTGCCCCGCATTGTGGATCAGTACGTCGAGGCGGCCTGTCTCGGTCACGATCTGCCGAATGGCTGTGTCCACCGATTCCTGCCCCTGGACATCCATCTCGACAGAACGAAGATCGACTTTCTCGTCGAGCGCGAACTGTCGTACCGCTTCTACCTCTTTGGCGTTTTCACCTGTGGTCCACCGCATACCGGCATACACAGTGTGACCTGCCCTGCTGATAGCTCGGGCCGAGAGCGCTCCGAAGCCGGAGGATGCACTCGTAATAACCACCACATAGTTAGACATGATTCCTCGTCTTCGTGAAAGCGTTAGCTGGTGTGTTCCGCGGGGGCCCGCGGGTGGGGGGGCGGGGCGGGCAA
>CAXTWP010000262.1:496-4584 GCA_964247945.1 uncultured Acidobacteriaceae bacterium
TCGCCGCACTGATGGCGGCGACGCGCAAGAAACAGATGGTGCGGCAGACACCCGTTGGTCTAAGCAAACCCGCCGTTGACGCGAAGGACCTGGCCGTTTACCCAGCCGCCTTCGGGACCGACGAGAAAGGATACGATACCGACGATGTCCGCCACTTCACCGATCCGGCCAAGCGGTTTGATCATCACTTCTGGTCTGGATGTTCGTTCATGGCGCTATCGTTCGGTCGGCATGAGCCCGGCGGACCCCGGTGCTGTTCGTGAATCAAGAGCCTCTTATCCTTCGCTGTGGGCTTCTTACGGCGCGCTTCGATCTTCCGGGCGGAGTCATCTTCGGGCCGAGTCAGGTCTTGAGCCGCGGGAATGCTGTGATGCGGAGCTTAGCCGCTCCGTAAGGAACCAGCGTGATGGTCTCCTCAGCCTCTTCACTGGCGACGGGACTCTGAGGTACTGCATCGGCTACGCCATCGACAGCGCGCCAGGTCGGTACCTTGCGCGCCACGACCTGTAGTGTAACCGGCGTTCCACTCAACGCGAAGGGTGACCCACCGATGGCGTGCTCTTCCATCTTGATCGCGGAGGCTGCGGTCTCATCGATATGGAGCGCATAGTTCCACTCGGATGACGGGAAAACCTGCCAATCGGCGGTCATGCCGCGCGTCCGCAGCTTCACCCAGTCTTCCGCGATTGGATACGAGAAGACGAGCGGCCCGCGAGTGATCGAAAGTGACTCGTTGAAGCCATGCTTAATCTTTGGAGTCATAGGGAACATAATCTCGATCGTGTCGCCGGTTTTCCATGGACGATCAATGGTCGCAAAACCCTCTGTGGCGGGTGCGGACTGCGTCTCTCCATTGACGCGGATCGCCGTGCCCTCTGCCCAGGCCGGAACACGCAGGCGTATGGGGAAGCGTATCTCAGCGGCAGGATTAACTGTGATCTTGACCGTCCCGCGAAAGGGGTAATCTGTCTCCTCTACCAGGTGAACGGCGGTGCTGCCGACCATGGTACGGACCTCGCTTGGCGAGTAAAGTGCCGCTACAAGGCCACCATCGTGCGTGGCCATCCACAGACTGGAGGCGAACTTAGGCCAGCCCTGATGGAAGTTCGCCGTGCAGCAACCGAAGTTCGGCTCCAGGCCATAAAGGTTTGACTCCGGCCCATCGGTCGTCCATGGCTTTCGGTGCAGGCTTACCTGCACCTGATTGGGCTGCTGATCGTACTGGTGCGCCCACATATCGTCCGTGAAGGTACCTGGAAGAGCGTTGAAGGCGATCATCTCCAGCCGATCGCCGACCGAACCGGTTCCTAGAATCGCCAGCGATTGCTCGAGCGAGAACATCGTCTCGACGACAGTACAAAGCTCAGATCCCTGCGAAGGGTTTCGACCGGCGAAATGCTCATCGCAGGAGAACATGCCGTTTGGCAGGCCATGGTAGCGATCGAGCGCAGCCAGCATCTGCTCGAGGCCGCGGCGGTCGGCCTGGTTACCGGTAACAACGGACCAGACCGGCGCGGCCTTCAGCGCCTGCCCATTGTTGACACCGTGGGTGGCGAGTGCGGTATCGCCAAGGCCGTCATGCTCACTTAACTTGATCTTCTCCGGCGTAACTGGGTCCGTATATTTGAAGTCGGCGAAGTCTGCCTGCCAGTCGAAGCCCTGCTGATGCAGCAGCTTTGCCAGCTCAACCAGCTTTGGGTCGCCGGTGCGGTTGTACAGCCAGATCACGATGAGCGCATTATCCTGCCAGCGGAACTTGCCCCAGTCGCGCAAGGGGCGACCGGGAAGCGCCTCCAGTTGGTGGGCGAAGTAGCGCGATAACACCGGCAGGACACGCGGATCGCCGGTAGCCTCCTCGTATTGAGCCAGCGCCTTTAGCATGACCATGCGCGGCCACCAGTCGTTGTTGCTGGCCGGTCCGATCATGCCGTCAGCCGCCTGGTGCGTCAGGGTCCACTCGATGTAGCGTTGGGCTTTGGCCTTCAGGCGATCGTCGTCAAGCAGATATGCCAGCGGCACCAGGCCGTCGAGGAAGTACGGTCCACGCTCCCACGATTCTCCAGTGCCGCCCAGCCAGCCGCTGTTACTCCCCACATCCGCCCAAGTCTCATCCAAATGTCCACCCAGGCCAGTTGCCTGAATCTCGAGCTGTCGGCGCAGCCAGCCCGTCGGCCGAACTGCGCCGAGCGGCAGCAGGTTGAAGGCGTTCGGAGCAAGTGGCGCACGATTGGCAACCGCGCCATTCTGCTTCGGGTCTAGGCCTGCGGTCTTTCCCGTATGCCTGACTGGCGTGACGCCATTCAGGCCGAGGGCGACGTTCGGGCTCAAGGTTAAACCAGTTGCCGCACTCGCCAGCAGCTTCAACAGATCTCGACGTTCCAACCGACTCATACATATCTCCGGCAAAGTTCGCTTGCCTTGATCGACGGGGCCATCTTGAGGGGAGACCGCCGGACCGACCGATCACAAGAAACAAGCGCCCGATCAGTGTCGCCTCTTCGCTCCTCATGGTCTATAGTTCATATGGCCTACGCAACTGATGGTCTCTGCGGCTTGGCGGGAGCAGACGCTACTTTTTACTTCGTCCGTTCAGCCTTCGAGACTGATCAATCCTCGCTGGATCGCGGTCGTGGCGGCTTCCGTTCGATCGGAGACCTCAAGCTTTTCGATAATCTTCAACACGTGATTTCGCACGGTGTTGTCGCTGATGCCGAGAGCACGTCCGATCTGCTTGTTCGTCGGGCCCTTCGAGAGCAGCTTGAGGATCTCGAGTTCGCGCGCCGTCAGGTCGGAGCGCACCATCCGTTCCGCCAGCCGCGAGGCAATATGGCGCGGGATGTACCGTTTGCCGGCGTGGACGGCGCAGATGGCCTCCACCATCTCACGCAGCGACGTATCCTTTAAAAGGTAGCCTCGCGCCCCCGCCTGCACCGCCCGGTAGATATCCTCATCGGTTTCGTAGTTAGTCAGGATGATGACGCGGCTTCCCTTACTTCGCGTTTTTAAGGCCTGCAGCGTCTCGACGCCACTCATTCCGGGCATGCGCAGGTCCAGCATCACGATATCTGGCTCATGCTGCTCGATCATCTGCAGCGCCTCTTCACCGCCCGGCGCCGCGCCGATCAGATGGAGTTCCTCCTGCGTTCCCAGCATACTGGCCAGCCCCGCCCGGACGACCGGATGATCATCCACGATAAGAATTCGAATCCGGCCTGCCGTCGACTTTGACATAACGCATCTGCCTCCATGCATTTCGAGTTGATATGGCGAACCGTCGCGTGAAGGAGCCGGCTTCGTTCAAAGCCGGAGATTTCAGGCTGGAGCAGATGGCGATCTCCGTGCCGGCACATGGACGGCTGAGGACCTCGAGTGTAGCTCCGATGCCGGCAACGCGTTTGCGCATGCTGCGAAGCCCAAAGCCGGCGTCCTCATCCCTTGGCGCAAAGCCGATGCCGTCATCCTGTATGCGCAGGTAGACAAGGTCTTTCTCGTACGTCAGCCGGATGTTCAGTGTCGTCGGATGAGCGTGGCGTACGGCGTTCGCCAGCGCCTCCTGTCCGACGTGGTAGAGAACATCGGCCACGCGCAGCGGCATCTTGGTGGCTTCGCCTGTGCAGGTCGCCACGATGCGGATAGAACTGCCCTCGACCAGGCGGGTGGCGCACTCCTTCAGACCGGAGAGAAGACCTTCAGAGCCTGGCCGCTCCGGCCGCAGCACGGCGATACTCCGGCGGGTCTCCTCGTGGCTATGGCGCACCAGTTCGCTGGCCAGGTCAAGCTGCTGTTGAAGCTTCGGCAGCTCCTTCGGCATGCCTTCACGAATCGCCTTCAACTGGAAGCCGATCCCAGCGAAGCTCTGGGAGAGCGTGTCGTGCATCTCGTAAGCCATGCGTTCGCGCTCTTCAAGTACAGCACGTAGCCGCCAGCTCTCAACCCGGTGGTAGACGAAGTTTGCCGCCATGCACAGTACCAGGATGGCTGCGGCCATCTCGACGAGATGAGGGACGTTCCCCCACGGCGGCCCGGCAAGGATGCCCGCATCGTCGCTCGACCGCAGCAGACGCGCGACCGGAAAGCGATTGTGCGTG
>CAXTWP010000263.1:0-4583 GCA_964247945.1 uncultured Acidobacteriaceae bacterium
TCTCCATCTACATGATCATCAAGCACAACGACCCGCGCACGGGCGAGCAGATCGTCGCGGTCTCCGCCGTCCGCCGCGGCGAGCCGGACGGCGCGCTCTTCCTTGTTCCCGCCAACTACAAAATCGTCAACGAGACGCCAGTCGACTAAGCGACCTGCGGAACCTTCCCTCGATCTACAAGGACGCCACCGGCAGCATCATCAGGTCGTCTACCAGCCCGACCTCCTTCTGCACGAAGGGCTCGGCGTAGCGCACGCCAGCCAGCAGGCCGTAGTGCCGAGCCGTCGCAAAGGTAGTCTCCCGGATCTCATCCTCCGGTACAAAGAGGCCGCTTCCGCTCGCCTGGTTCGCGTACTGCGATCTGTAGGCCATCAGCGCCTGAAACCTCGACTCTGCAAACGGCGTAATGTCGACCACAAAGCTGGGGCGCACATCAGCGTACAGGCTAGCATACAGCACCTTGTACGGCCGATGCGGAGCCGTCGTCTCACCCGGCGTCTTCACCTTGCTTAGCCCGCTGACGAAGCACGCCTCGTAGCCAAGCATCGCACTCGTGTAGTGGTCCGGATGGCGTCCCTGCCAGTACGGCAGGATCACGATGCGGGGACGAAGCCGCCGCAGGACAGCGGCGATCTTCAACCGGTTTTCGAGCGTGTTCCGTACATTGCCATCGGGCAAGTCGAGCGACTCACGTTCTCCAACCTTCAGGATACGTGCCGCCTCGGCTGCTTCCGCGGCGCGTTCGGCTACAGTCCCCCGCGTTCCCGCCTCGCCCTGGGTCAGGTCGAGAATACCTGTCCGCCGGCCCTTCGACTGCATGGCCAGCAGCGTGCCGCCGCAGGTCTGCTCCACATCGTCCCGGTGCGCGGCGATGGCTAGTATGTCAACCATCAGCCTGCTTTAGTTCGCCTGGTTGGTAGAGGCGTCCAGGTAGGCCACATCGAGCGCGGTCCCCTGCACGGTAACGTTGAAGTTGTTGATTTCGGAGCCATCGACCGTGCTGAAAACATGGACCTGGCCGCCGTATGCGGTGTAGACCTTGTGGAAGGTCTCGACCCAGCAGATGCCGGTAAGGTCGCCGTAGTAGTAGGGGTTCAGGTTGGTGTTGGGGTAGGGAACGGTCGTTGCTCCGCCGGGGGTGACGTTGGGAAAGACGGCCGCCGTCTTCGCGCCCAGGTCGAAGCGCGTCAGGCAGTTGTAGTTCAGCCCCAGCTTCGCGCGTTCCCCGGTGGCGCAGAACTGCGAGCCGATCCAGAGGGTGTTGTCATCGGCGAAGAGCAGCTTGGTATGGTTGCCGTCGGAGATGCCGTACTGGCCGGTGACCGTGTTGCTCGCCAGCGAGATCGTCGATAGATTGCCGGTAAAGAGGCCGTCAGGCATACGCTGCTGGCCGGCCACGTAGAGGGTACTGCCGTCGGAGAGGGCCGTGGTCACGCCGCCGGGAACGGGTACACTCGCAATGAAGCCTGGGTTGGCGGGCGGGTTCGCCAGGCCGGTGCTGGTGCCTGACTGAGAGACGTTGTTGATATTGAGGACCGCCTGCTGCATCAGGGTGACGCTGGCGGTGGTGCCCCCGCACTCCGGGCCGCAGTTCAGGATGTAGGCGGTTGTGCCGTCCAGCGAAAAGTAAGCGCCGACCGGTCGGTCGTACTGGCCTGGCACCGGCACCACGCAGTACACCGGCACATTGAATGGCTGGCAATCGACCGCGTTGATGCCGCCCTGCGCGACCGGCAGCGTGGCTTGCTGCGCGGTGGCGAACTGGTTGGCGTTCAGTTTAACCACCTGGTACAAGGTGTTCGAGTTGCGCACCATCGCAATCGCCACGGTGTCGCCGACATTGGCCGCCACCTGGTAGACATTCGGCAGATTCAGCGGAAACACCCGGCTGGTCGAGTTATCGAGCACCACGAGCTGGCCGCTGGTCTCCTCGGCGGCAAAGATGCGGGCGAAATCCGTGGGGATGGCGATACTGCTGGAACGCCCGCCGAGCGAACCGGCGGAGCCGGAGCTGGACTCAGTGCCGTAGTTGATGTTACTCAGCGAACCGTCGCCGCTTGAGTAGACGTAGCCGCGAACCTGCTCTGGAAAGTTGAAGATCTGCGTCGGCATGGCGGAGCTGAAGCCGCTGATGGAGAAGCTGGTGACGGTGTTCTCGACGTTGCTGCGGATATCGCGCTTGGCGTCGACGATGGCCAGCGCGCCACCGCTGCCCGCCAGTCCGGCGTTGCCGACGGCGATCATCACCCGCTGGGCCAGCTTGCTCGGCGGGATGGGCCGGTTGGCGAAGGTGTAGACCGGGAACTTGTAGTAGTACGGTCCGCAGGCGGTAAGCCCCAGCGTGGCAGCGGCGATCAGCAGACCGCAAAGCATATTGCGCCTGAAGCTGGATGAGAGGCTCAACTGGGTCTGCCGTCCGTGTCGCATGCCGCCGAACAACAGGGCAGAGAGACTTCGATTCTTCAACGTGAACAACTCCAACCTGCGACGCGGCAATCTTGCTGCATTTTTGCTAAGTATACCAAAGCCTTGCGGACCTCCCGAATACCTCCGGATAGCGAACTGAAGAATAGACGCGCGCAGGCTGGCATAGGATAGGAGAGATGCCCAGCGCGCGACCCTGAGAGCGCGACGGGCGAGGACGGGATGACAGCAGCAACAAAGGACGCGGCACAGCTCTTTCGACCGGCGGCAAACGATGGGAGCAAGAGCACCGATGCCCCGCAGGCTCTCCGCACTGTGCTATGCGATGGCGCAATGGGGACGATGCTTTACGGGCGCGGGGTCTTCATCAATCGCTGCTATGACGAGCTGAACCTCTCCAATCCCGACATGGTGCGGGCCGTGCATCAAGAGTATCTTCAGGCCGGTGCCGAGGTGATCGAGACCAACACCTTCGGCGCGAACCGCTTTCGGCTGGAGCGGTACGGTCTGGCGGACCGGGTGCGGGAGATCAACCAGGCCGGCGTTCGCATCGCGCGCGCGTGCGTGGAGCAGATGCGCGACAAGCAGGCGTCGGACGCCTTTGTCGCTGGCGCGCTGGGGCCGCTTGGCATCCCCTTAGCTCATGCCGATGAAGCAGCACTCGACGCGGCGTTGGAGGCTTTCGCCGATCAGGTGACAGCACTGGCCGAGGGCGGCCCAGGAGTGGGCGCGGACCTGCTGATCGTTGAGACAATGACCTCGATGGCGGAGGCCCGGCAGGCGATTCGCGCGGCCAAACGCGAGGCACCCGGCTTGCCGCTGCTGGTGATGGTGACGGTGGATGAGGAAGGAAAGTGCCTCGACGGGACGGCACCCGAGGCCGCCGCCGAGCAGATGACCGGCTGGGGGGCGGACGCGATCGGCTGCAACTGCAGCTCCGGGCCGGATACGGTGCTGCGGGCGATTGAGCGGATGCGGACGGCGACCCATCATCCGCTGGCCGCCATGCCGAACGCCGGCATTCCCAGGGTGGTGGATGGCCGGACGCTGTATATGACCTCGCCGGAGTACATGGCGAGTTTCGCACGCAAGTTTGTAAAGGCGGGAGCGACGTTTGTCGGCGGCTGCTGCGGCACCACGCCGAACCATACGCGGGCGGTGCGGAGCGCGTTGCGTGCGTTGGCGGCGATGGAGCACGGAACAGAGCGGGGAACAGGGAGGACGGAAGACGGAAAAGAAGACAAGGGTGTTCAGCCGCCGGTGCTGGGGGAACGGTCACGCGTGGGGGCAAAGATCGCCCATGGGGACTTTATGACTCTCGTGGAGATCGTGCCGCCGAAGGGAATCGACTGCTCGAAGGAGATCGCCGGGGCGGCGCAGCTTCATGCCCTTGGCGTGGACGCGATCAATGTGCCGGACTCACCCCGCGCGAGCGCCCGTATGAGCGCGCAGAGCCTCTGCGTGCAGATCCAGCAGCATGTCGGCATCGAGACGGTCATCCACTACACCTGCCGCGACCGAAACGTCCTGAGTATGCAGAGCGACCTGCTCGGGGTGTCGTCGTTCGGATTGAAGAACGTGCTTTGCGTAACGGGCGATCCGCCGAAATTGGGGAACTATCCCGACGCGACCGCTGTCTTCGATGTGGACGCGATCGGGTTGGTAAAGATCGTGCGCGGGCTGAACCATGGGCTGGACATCGGCGGCAACGCAATCGGTGAGTCGACCGGCTTTACCATTTCTGTAGCCGCGAACCCGGGAGTGGCGGACATCGAGAACGAGATACGTCGCTTCGCGTGCAAAGTCGAGGCGGGGGCGGAGTTTGCAATTACACAGCCGGTCTTCGACCTGCGCCTGCTGGAGCTATTCCTGCGGCGCATCGAGGAGTTCCGCATCCCGGTGGTAGCGGGCATCTGGCCGCTGACCAGCCTGAAGAATGCGGAGTTTATGAAGAATGACCTGAAGGTGAGCATGCCGGATGCGATCATGGCGCGCATGGCTGCTGTCACCCATCCGGCCGAGGCACGGGCCGAGGGCGTGCGGATCGCACAGCAGATGCTGGCCCAGGTGCGGGCGCACGTACAGGGGG
The DNA here is from genome assembly GCA_964247945.1 of uncultured Acidobacteriaceae bacterium. Taxonomy (GTDB): domain Bacteria; phylum Acidobacteriota; class Terriglobia; order Terriglobales; family Acidobacteriaceae; genus Edaphobacter. The sequence goes on from CAXTWP010000263.1 coordinate 4,514, forward strand.
TGCAGGTAAGCGCGCCCTTCGGCAAGTACAGCGCCGCGGCGCAGGTGCTTGGGCTGGTGGATGCGGAGGG
>CAXTWP010000264.1:0-4566 GCA_964247945.1 uncultured Acidobacteriaceae bacterium
ATCGGTAAGAACAGTTTAACAGAAACCTAACTCATAGTGTGAACACGCCCTAGAACGCATCGACTATAAGCCGAATGTCCGCACTTGGCCGGCCGGGACAATCAACGGTCGTCGCTTTGCAGTTTGAGTCCTTTAGTCGACTGATTCAGCGCGCATCCAGGCAAATGCCGACTCATAGAGAGCATTCACCCGTTCCGGCTGATCATCGCCATAAAGATCGGCCATCATCGTGCGTCCACCTGTGGCGATGTGATACGCAACGCAGCGGTAGGAAGGCCGGAACGTCGCCAGAAGCTCCATGTCAAGCGATAGTGACGTTCCCGGCACCGCGGGTACCAGCGTGTCCCGCTCGTAGATGGAGTTCAGGAACATGATCTTCCACTGGCCGGCGTGACGCTCTACTTGATACAGCATACGTGTATACGAGGTCAGGTCTGTCTCTATGCCGTTGAAAGAGACACGTGCTTCAATGGCGATGGGAAGTTCCAATACCGCCCTGTTCTCGTGCAGGTGAACGACCGGCGGAGAAGGGCGGTGGATAGGCCGAAAACCGGACTCGCTCATCGCCTTCGAGCGATCGGTAAAGTCAGACCCCGTTCCGTTAAACCAACTGAGCAATACATGTGATTCGGGGTGAAAACAGGCTTTCATCTGGTCCCACCATCCGCGGTCACGCCCTTGCCGTTCCCGGAGCACTACTTGCGTTACCTCGACGATGTCGTTCATAGATGGAACCTTCTTTCGTCCTCTAAACCAGTTATAACTGCACAGCGTTCCTCGAGCCTGGAGCCGATGTTTAGTCGGCGGGCTTCCACGTGTACCTCTCTCCATGCTTTCGCACGGAGCCCCAACTTGGAAACGGAAAATGGGGAGAAAAGCTTTTCCATCCGGACTCCGACAGCGACGCAACTAAACGCCGGCGGGTTTCCACTCCAAGGTGGGGGTCTAAATCCATAACATTGTGCGCTTCGGGCGTTTCTATGGAAATGACGGTATTGACGATCGCGTCGGCGGTGTAGAACAAGGTCTCGCCCTCACTCGACACAATAAAGCCCACTTGCCCGGGCGCGTGTCCCGGAAGAGCCAACGTTCCGATTCCGGGTATGACTTCGTCTCCAGAACGGAAGGTCTGAAGTTCCTTGCCCGCGCACTGCAGCATCTGCGCGGAGGCTCTTAGGCGATTCTGCTTGATCGGCGGCGGGCAAGGCGAAGAGCTGAGATCAATCGATTCTTTACTCCAAAACTCGACTGCCTCCTCGCTGGCGTAATACGTGGCGTTAGGGAAGACCTGCGCACCGAGGCTGTCGTAAAGGCCGCCGACGTGATCCGGGTCCAGATGCGAGATGAGCACGACATCGATCGTGCCGGCAGACAGATCGGCGGCCTCAAGCGATTCCATCAACCGGCCGTCTGTGCGCATCGGCTTGCCGAGCTGCGCGGGGTCAAACCCGAAGCCGCTATCCATCAGGACAAGTTGGCCCGGCTCCGGTATCTCCACCGCAAGGCATGACAGCGGAACAAAGTGGAACTCGGGTGCCGTTTTCTGCTCATCCGACCCGGCGCCGCTTGGGAGAGCCGGCCGGGGAACGCGAATACTGCCGTCGCTGAACGCCGTGCACGCAAGCTTCCCTATACGGAACCGCTGAAATCGTGCGCCGGTTTCAATGCGCGATGGGTCTTCAGGGATGAAAGGTTCCAAAGGAACTCCTTACAGTCAGTAAAAATGACGAGCTAAGCCACGGCTGCCGCGCCACGCGACGATCGCATGATCGTCTAAACGGATTTTCTTCTACAGCGAAGCGGCTCGCGATAACGCAAACAGTGAGAGCATACCATAATAGATAGACCAACTGTTTCTTCTTTGCATAGCCTTGGTCCCCGGAGCGACTCTAATACTCAACAGCCGCAGAGGTTCTTGACGCGCTCTTAGCGGTAAGTTGTTCTTCGGATGAGCGGCTAAGGTTATCAGGATAGGTTTCGCGTCTATTGTGAACGTCAAGTCATGCTGATACATTGGAGTCGCGTGGTGAAGCAGATTTCTCGTTGGTTTCAGATCAATCATCAAGCGCAGCAGTAAAGCCGGAGTTTGGATGACGAACAGACAAGAGCAGGACGGGGTGCAGTTCGATCGGCTCGCGATCGCGGAGATGGTCCTGCGCGAACGCAATGCGCGCGACGCAGGCCGTTGGGCCGAGATGGCCGGGTACTACCATCCTGAATCGAGCGTCGAGGTCTCGTGGTTCAAGGGCACCGGGGCTGAGTTCGTAGAAAGAAGCAGACTTCAGGCGGAGAAGGTAAAGCAGCAGACCGAAAGAACTAATTTCCACGAGATGGGCGCGGCTGTCGTGGATGTCCACGGCGATCGTGCGCTCGCCGAGACTGCATGCACGCTGCATAGCTTCTTTCCACTGGACGGCATCCCCTGCAAGACCAGCGGCTTCGTCCGGCTTCTCTGGCGAGCGCAGCGCCTGGAAGGAAAGTGGTTGCTTGCCGGGCTACGCTGCCTGTATGTGCGCGATTACCTGACCGCGTGCGATCCGACCCGGCAACCCGTCCTCAACGAAGCCGAACTCGCACGCTATCGGCTCTCCTACCGTTACGTTACCTATAATCTGGTTCGCCTGGGCCTGGAGCCGCAAGACGATCTACCCGGCGCGGACAGGCCTGAAACGGTCAAAGCGCTGCGACAAGGGGAACTCGCCTGGTTGCACGGGATTGATTAAGAAACTGAACAGACAATATAAACCGAAGTCGGTGCGGAACTCGGCTGATGGCGCATGTAGGGTGGACGGTAGACTGCGTTCATGGCTACCCTCCGCTCCTTCTTCGTGCTTCTGCTGTTTCAAGGGTTAGGCCTGGGGCTGCGCACGTTGCTGCATCTTCCACTTCCTGGACCGGTGCTTGGGATGGTGCTTCTCGCAGGCTGGCTGTTGTGGCGTGACAAGCTTTCGCCATCGATGATGGAGACCTCCAGCGGCTTGCTGAGTTGGCTTGGTCTTCTGTTTGTTCCGGCCGGGGTGGGCATCGTGACCGAACTGGCGTTGCTGCGATCCGCATGGTTTTCCGTCACGGTCGCGCTGATTGGCTCCACGTTGCTGACCTTGCTGGTGACGGCCGGCGTCATGGCCTTCTATCCGGCCAAGTGGCGGCGGGACGGCTCACGATGATCCCGTTTCTTTCCGGTCAGCCGGTCCACGATATGCTCCCTACGTTTGGCGCGGGCAGCGCCGCGGTGTGGGGGCTGCTGCTGACCATGGGCGCTTACCTGTGCGGGACCGCAGTGCAACGGCGCGTCGGCAGCCCGCTTGCCAATCCGGTGCTGATCGCGATCGTCCTTATCGGCGGAGTGCTGCGCCTACTGCACATCTCCTACACGACATACTTTGCGAGTGCCCAATTGCTTCATTTCCTTCTGGGTCCCGCGACCGTCGCTTTGGCGATTCCCATGGTGCGCGCCATGCGGCACATTCGCCGGAGTCTGTGGCCGCTGCTCTCCGCACTGGTGGCCGGCTCGATAACGGGAGCCGTCAGCGGCTACGGTCTGGTACGCCTCTGCGGAGGCGACCGGCAGCTGGCGCTTACCATGCTGCCGAAGTCGGTGACTACGCCGATCGCTCTTGAAGTTGCTAACAGCATCGGCGGCATCCCGTCGCTGACCGCGGTCTTCGCCATTCTGTCGGGGATACTGGTGGCGGTCGGGATCAATCACGCGGCGGCCTGGATACGGGTCGACGATCCGGCCGCCGTCGGCCTGGCTGCCGGGACTGCCGGAAGCGGCATCGGCGCGTCCCGCGTGATCGCGCAGCATCCGCTCTCGGCGGCCTTCGCGGCTGTGGCCCTCGGAGCCAACGGGCTGTTGACGGCGGTGCTTGCGCCTCCTCTTGCGCGCCTGCTGACGCGTTGGTGGTAATGCGGTCCTTGCCTCCGAACATCAACGAGGCTCTTCGTCTTCAGCTCACCTACTTTCGCGCAGTAAACATCCCCAGGTCGATCGAGTCGGCCATGATTTTGTAGCCTGTGTCGCCGGGGTGCAGGTGGTCGCCGGAGTCGCAGGCGGGCAGAAAACTTCCCGGATGGTCCGGGTCCCGCGTTGCCTTGTCAAAGTCCAGGAAGCCGTCAAGGTCCTTGCTGGAGCGAATCCAATCATTGACCGCCTGGCGCATAGCCTCGCCCGCAGCGGATTGGTACCCGGCTCCGCCGAATGGCGTCAGCGTCGCGCCGAAGACCCTGATGCCATGGGTGTGAGCCCGGGCGGCGAGCTGGCCAAGGCCGGCGATGAGGTCTTGGGCGGTGACGAGGTCGTGCGGACCGTTCGGGTTGGTTGCCTGACCGATGTCGTTGATGCTCTCCAGCAGGATGACGTATTGGACGCCCGCTTGCGCGAGGACATCGCGGTTGAAGCGGGCAAGCGCGCTCGGGCCGGTGCCGTCACGCAGGACGCGATTGCCGCCGATGCCCTCGTTCAGCACACCAAGTCCGGCGGTCTTCTTGTCGCCTTGCAGCCGCCGGGCAAGCACGTCCGGCCAGCGGGCGTTGGCGTTCCGCGTACTCTTCGCGCCGTCGGTA
>CAXTWP010000265.1:0-4564 GCA_964247945.1 uncultured Acidobacteriaceae bacterium
GTCCGGGAAGAATGGCGATCTTGCCGCCGTAGCTCATGCCGAGAGCGGGGGCGATGCTGTCCTTGAACTCAAGCTGAATACCTTGGGCGATGGTGAAGTCGATGAGGCGTTCGCGGTACTCGCCGTCCTGCCCCTTCACTCGTTCGGTGAACTGTGGAAGCTCTGCGCCTTCGGTCTGCGAAACGTCGAACACGTAGACCGCGCGGAAGCCTACTAAGACGGGTGCATGAGTTGCTGCCGGGTCTTTGCTGCGCTCGGCTTCCGTGTCTTTCTTCTTACGGGTGCCGATCATCGGGGCAAGGATGCGGATGCCCTTCTGCCCCTTCATGACCTTGCGGCCAAGCTGGTTCCACGCATACAGTCCTGCAACGCGGGTTGCGTCGGGCCTCTGCCGTGCAATCTCAAGAATGTTCCCGAAGCTGTAGTTATGGAAACGGCCCATCGCAGTGAGGTAAGCGGTCAAACCTTCACTGTGTCCTGCTTCCAACTGCTCGATAAGGAGCTTGACGTTGGCGGCGATAACTTCCTTGGCGGTCTGCGCCTTGGGGGTGCTGGTCATGGTGGCGATGTTGCTGGTTCCGTTCGTGGTGGCGATGTTGCTCTGATTGCTGTTCATGGGGTGGTTCCTCCGCTTTTGATTGGCTGTGCTGTGTTTGCTCACAAACACGCCTTGGCCCTGGCCCACGCCAGCGAGGGCGGCAAGTGCAAGGGGAGGATTCCTTTCCCGGAGTGCAACGGAGGGCGAGCGCAGCGAAGGTCTGCACAAGCGCAGCGCGGAAGATAAAGGTGCCCCTTGCGTGCGCCAGGAGCAGAGCTCCTCAGGAAGGTCTGGTTTCCTTGCCTGAGCGCGCTTGCGCGCAGAGGAGAACGCTCTTGGGGACGTTGCGGGGTGTCCCCGCTTGAAGGGGTGGCGGAAGAGTGTGCCGGCTCTATTGGCCGCCGCACTCTGGAGACAGGGGAAGGCGTTCCCCTTCGAGTGCGGGGCGAACTAGGATTTGAAGAGAACGTGCGGAGGTACTTTGTGTTTGGCCGCTATGTTCGGAAAGGAGATAAACGGAAAATCGCAGGAGCGTTGTCGCCGTCCCGAATCCAGGGGTCACTACATCAAACGTGAGAAATCGTACGCTAAGAACTTCGATTTCGATTTGTGGGCAAGATTCAACCTATGCCCGCGTGACTGCAATTCCGAAATCCTGATAGGGCTTGATGTGAGCGTCTTCTGCTGTTCGCTCTGTTATGAGCCCGCTTACTTCTTCCAGCCCCACAATCTTGTAGGGAGAAGCTGCGTTCAACTTTTCCGAAGAGGCGAGGACAATCGTCTCTGCTGCGGCATGGCTCAGAGCACGTTTGACCGCCGCTTCTTCAAAGTCTCCCGTGGTTAGTCCTGTTTGGAGATGGACGCCGGTAACACCCATGAAGAACGTATCGGCATGAATGTGGCCGATCGTTTCAATGGCGGCTGCTCCGACCGAAACCACGGAATGTTTGAATAGTCGGCCGCCGATCAGAATGACGTCTATCGAAAGGTGATGGATCAGTTCAAGGGCGATCGTAGGGCTGTGTGTCGCTACAGTGACGTGTAAATCGAGCGGAAGGTGCCGCGCAATCTCCCGTGCTGTTGTTCCGCCGTCCAGAATGATCACCTGGCCGGCCTGAATCATCGTCGCCGCCGCAATACCGATGGCAATCTTCCCCTCATGACGCAGCAACTCCCGGCCAGCGAAATCGGCCAGCGCTGGGGAAGCCGGCAGGGCGCCGCCATGAACCCTTTGCAGGAGGCCCTCCTGTGCCATCTCCCGAAGATCGCGCCGGATGGTGTCTTCTGAAACCCCCATTTGCTGGCTGACTTCTTTCGCTACAACCTGCCCCTTCTGCTTGAGAAGCGAGAGGATCTGCTGCTTCCGATGTGTCGTCAGCATTGCTACCTCCTGCACGATGTTACTTGACGTTGCACGGAATTGCACGGTACTTTTGAGGCACGATGACTATAGATTCGGGGCCACCCACAGGAGAGAAGATTCGGATCAAGACAGTTCAGACGCTCTCGGACGACTGGTACGTCCCCAAGAAGACCACCTTCGAGTTGCTCCGTAGGGACGGAACTTGGCAGCAGCAAAGTCGCGAGACCTACGATCGTGGGAATGGGGCGACGATCCTGCTCTACAGCCGTGAGCACCGAACCGTGGTGTTGACCCGGCAGTTTCGTTTTCCGGCATATGTAAATGGGCACTCCGGCATGTTGATCGAAGCTGCGGCTGGCCTGCTCGACCAAGCCAGCCCAGAGGATCGCATTCGAGCCGAAGCGGAGGGGGAGACCGGCTATCGAGTCTCCCATGTCCAGAAGATTTTCGAAGCATTCATGAGTCCAGGCTCTGTTACCGAACGGCTCTACTTCTTTGTCGCCGAGTACGAGAGCGGAGCAAAAGCGACGCTCGGAGGTGGCAATCACGATGAAGGGGAAGACATCGAGGTCCTCGAGCTTTCAATCGAAGCTGCGATGGCGGCGATTGCAACAGGTGAGATTCAGGATGGCAAAACCATCATGCTTCTCCAGTACGCCTTCATCCACCTTTTCCCAACCCAAGGAGCTGCGCTCTAATGTCAACTTCATTCACACCCTTGATGATTCTCATTGCAGGTCCTTACCGTTCCGGCACCGGCGACAACCCCGCTCTCATGGAACGGAATCTGCGCACTCTCGAAGCTGTCGCACTCCCTCTTTATAGGGCCGGGCACATCCCCCTGATTGGCGAGTGGATTGCTCTTCCTTTGCTGCGCGAAGCTGGGTCAATGCGGCCCGGAGATGAGATTTACGACGAGATCCTCTATCCGATTGCAAATCGCCTTCTGAGTCGCTGTGACGCCGTTCTTAGACTTCCTGGCGCTTCCAAGGGCGCCGATGAAGATGTTCGCCTCGCAAAAGAGCGCGGGTTGGCAATTTACGAGTCGCTCTCTCATGTTCCCGGGTGCGCATGATCTGTGTCGTGTTCGCCACTGCGGAAACGAACGTTTGTGCAAGCCGACGTGCCTGAAGCGAATTCCCAGCATTTAGTGGTGCAGAAAGCTGTTGCGATTGCTGCTCCAATGGCGACAGATCTGCGCAACAGACTTTAGCGTACGATGTTTGACGTTTGGTGTGGTGCCCCCATCAGCAGAGCTTCCCATGCCTGAGGCGGACTACAACATCGCGCCTACGACGTACCGGCCCATCATTCGGGAGAGTAAAGATCGAGCGAAGGGGAATGCTCCTTGCTTGCTGGGGACTGGTGCCGTTCTTCACGAAAGAGCTGAACAACATCAAGGGTGTAGCTTCGATAACTACTTGGCGCTATGTTTCAGAGATATTTGGCGAACCGTTGTGGGTGCGCTGCGTGATCCGCACAGGCCAATATTGGCCGTGAGCTGCAAGTTGCTGATTCTAGGTTCCGCTGCCTTAGGCGAAGCTTTTGGTGCCGGTCAGAACCGGCTCTTCGGTCGCAGGATGTACGCCAGATAATCTGAAACATTACGCCACATAATCCCTAAGTGACAATCAAGGGCTTGTCAGACGATCAACACTCGAGCCGAGACAATCATGAAAGCGCCGACCTAGCGCGAACCGTTCAAGAACCGTCGTTGCCTGATACCGGCGCACGGGCTTTACGGGTGGCCGAAAGAAGATAAACCTTGGAAACAGCCCCATATCTTTAAACGTGCGCTAGCGGGGATCCACGGGGTCAACGTAAACGCTTTTTACAAATGTGGAAACATTGGTATCTGGCCAGTCGGGATGCTGCTTCTTGAAGGTGGCGCTGATTTCTTTTCCGGCAGCATCGACCGGGACACCTTGGCGCTTCAATGCAAGGGCTTCCGTGCGGATCGCAACGATCAATTCCCGCTCTGCGGCGACGAGAGATCCATCGCCGGGTGCGCTATGATCCGGCAACACGTGCGCGACGTTTAGCATGGCTACCTTGTCAAGCGTGGCCAGCCACTCCGTAGGCGTACCGTCAGCGCCGAAGATGTTCGGCATGGTTTTGTTCTGCACCACGTCGCCCGAAATCAGAGTATGATCCGGCTCGACCAGGGTCAGCTCGTCTCCTTTTGTATGGGCGCCACCGAGCCAAAGCAGACGGGCCGTGACACCACCACCGAGATCGACCAAGGCTTCGCTGTCGAAAAGTACATCCGGCGTGCGCAAGACGACACCCGCAAGCAGCTCCTTGTTCTGCGACGACATACCGCGGAATAGATCAGTAAGCACATGCCCATCTTTTTCCAGTTCCTGCTGCTGCACTGCGTTGCGGATTAGGACGGTGCCAGCAGGGAAGCCGGGCTCGCCGGTGACATGCTCCCTGTGGTAGTGCGTCGTTGTCAGGAACAGTCTAGAATCGGTCGGCGCGAGCTTGGCAACGACGCGTGCGACCGTGGCTCCATTCTTCGGACCCATTCCTGTATCGACGACGAGCGTCGCACGCGTGCCGACGACGATAGCGATGTTAGGAAAGCCCGTGATCTCCCACACATGGTCGGAAACCTTCGTCGTACTTTCGCTGAGTATCGGCTGCATCGAATACGGAACGCG
>CAXTWP010000266.1:0-321 GCA_964247945.1 uncultured Acidobacteriaceae bacterium
GAACGAAGGTCCAGGCAATGGTTTGATCAGCGGTGGCCGTCCCGACGACCGGCGTTCGAGCGCCAGTTTCTCGGTGAACGGGCAGGACGACACCTTAAACAACTTCATCGTCGATGGCACGGATGATAATGAGCGCGTTATCGGCACCATTGGTGTGCGCCCGAACGTCGAGGGCATCCAGGAAATTACCGTCGAGACCAACAGCTATGCGGCCGAAGCGGGTCGTACCGCCGGCGGTGTCGTCAGCATCATCACCCGGTCGGGAACGAACCAGTTCCACGGTTCCGCGTACGAGTTCTTCCGCAACGACATCTTCGACGC
>CAXTWP010000266.1:331-4561 GCA_964247945.1 uncultured Acidobacteriaceae bacterium
CATAGGGGGACCGATCTTCCGCAACCGCACCTTCTTCTACGGCGATTACGAGGGGCTTCGGCTCGTCAGCGGCCTGACGTACATCAGCTCCGTCCCCCAAATCGCGCAATACAACGAGATCAACAGCATCGGTGGAGCGACGCCGCAGCAGCTGGTTGCTCAGGGCAATGGAACCCAGCCCTATGTGAACGCCATTGATCCGATCGCGCTTGCCTACCTGAAGCTCTTTCCCGCGCCCACCAATGCAAGTCCGACCAATAACTACGTCGTCAGCCCAAGCAAGACGCAGTCGAGCAACACGGCCGACGCGCGCGTCGATTATAAGTTCAACGACAAAAACCAGCTCTTCGCCCGCTTTACCTACAACAAGGTGAACACCTTTACGCCGCAGGCGCTTGGTACGCAAAACGGTCTTCAGATCAGCGGCGGACGGTATATCTTCGCCGGACCCGCGACCGACGCGGCCTACCAGTACGGTCTGGGCTTTACCCATATCTTCAACCAGAACCTGATCATGGACCTGCGCGCCGCGTACACGCGCATCAACAATCTTTCGCTTCCGCTGAACAACGGCACCGCTCCCGACACGAAGCTGGGCTTCGGTTCGAACATGAACTTCAACAATCTCTCTTCCTTTCTAACGCCGATCTCGTTTGGTGGTTTCTCGGATATCGGCGACGGCGCATATGTCCCCCTTCAGGACATCGACAATACTTTCCAGTATTCGGGGACAGTCAGCTATAATCTGGGCAACCACAACATCAAAGTGGGCGGCGGGCTGATTCGCCGCCAAGCGCGCAATGTCCAGAGCGCGTTCGCCGCGGGACAGTACGGCTTTGGCCTGTCGACGGACAACGTCAGCGGCAACACGACGCAGACGCAGATCAACCAGCTGGCATCGTCGCTCGTCGGGGCGTTTACGTCGGAGAGCCGCAATTACGATCTGTTCCCGCCCGACTATCGCACTTGGGAGCCTAGCTTCTTTGCACAGGACAGCTGGAAGGTGAACCCCAAGCTCACCATCCTGTACGGCGTGCGCTATGACGTCTTTACTCCTTTCACCGAAGCGCACAACCACATCTCCAACTTCGACTTCTACCAGGCAAGCGGTTCGACGGCCGCCAGCGTGGGTTCGGCTCTCAAGGTGGCCGGCGTCAACGGAGTGGACGGCCATGCGGGCATTCAGACGGACTACTCAAATGCGGCTCCCCGTATCGGGTTTTCCTTTGCGCCGCTACCCGGTACGGTACTTCGTGGAGGCTATGGTCTCAGCTTCTTTCCGGGCAACTACACCTCCAACGCCGATCTGAAGAATGCTCCGTTCGTATCGGTGTATTCGCCGAATTGCTCGCAATCGACGATTGCGCTGCAAATCCAGACAGCAGCAACCACGACAGGCAACGTTCCTCAATCCAACTTCAACTCGCATTGCTTTACGCCGGGCCAGTACGATGGCACGGGAACCTTTGACGCGGGTCTGCCTCTTCCCGCGGCTCAGACGCTGAACAGCAACTCGCTCTCCTTCGTGGCGGAAGATCCTAAGTTCCGTTCCGCGCTGATCCAGCAGTTCAACCTGCAGGTAGAGCAGCAGTTCGGTGCCAACGTCTTCACGATCGGCTACGTGGGCAACATCGGTCAGCATCTGCCGGAGACGGTCGACAACATCAACCAGCCCGCGCCCTTCAATCCAACCACCGCTCCCGCAAGCGCTCAGAACTTCCGGCTCCAGGCGCAGCTTCCGAACCTTGGCGGCGTAGGTTGGCTCCAGAGCGAGGGTATTTCCAACTACAACTCACTTCAGACCTCATTCCAGCGCCGTTTCGTCAACGGACTGGCATTCGATGCGAATTACACGTGGGCTAAGGGTCTAAGCGACATCACGGGCTTTTCACAGGAAGGGCAGCAGGGCTGGAGCAACGCCGATCCCACGCGCATCCGGCAGATCGATTACGGTATTGCAGAGAACGATATTGCGCAACGATTTGCCACCTCGCTCAACTACGAACTACAGTATGGCAGGAACTTTACCGGTCTGAAGCGTCTTGCGCTTCACGGATGGGAGGCCAACACCATCATCGTCTGGCAGAGCGGTAAACCATTCTCCATTCTTAATGGTGGTCAGAACGACGTAACGTCAGCGGGCGGGACCAGCTATGGCAATCGCGCGACCCCGGTGAACTCCGGTGGAAGCGACCGTCCGAACAAGGTCGGCAACGCAGCCGGCCCGAAGACCCTTACCGAGTACTTCAACACGGCGAACTACGCTCCGCAGCCCCTCGGCACCATCGGGACGGCGGAACGCAACTCGGAGTTCGGACCGCATTTCCGGCACGTCGATCTGTCGCTCTTCAAGGACTTCGCCGTCAACGAGCGCGTCAACGTGCAGTTCCGCGCGGAGGCCTTCGACATCACCAATACGCCGGACTATTACATCCCGAACAACGGTTCCGGCAACGCACAACTCGGCAACCCGACCTTTGGTCAGGTGACCAATTACGATCCGAACTATAACCCGCGTCAACTGCAGTTCGCCTTGAAGCTACAGTTCTAACTTCAGGAAACCGCAAGGGCCGCCAACTCACCGGCGGCCCTCTGCTTTTAAGCGAGCGAACAGTTGTGCGCCGGCGCTTGTCGACGTAGGATGATCGGCGGGCGTTTTTATCGGTGGGGAGGGTGATGACGGCATATATCGGGGCTTTGGACCAGGGAACGACGAGCACGCGGTTCATGGTCTTCGACCGGCGTGGGCGCGTGGTGTCGATAGCGCAAAAGGAGCACGAGCAGATTTACCCCAATCCAGGATGGGTGGAGCATGATGCGCTGGAGATCTGGCGGCGCACGCTGGAGGTGATCGATGAGGCGAGCGAGATGCGCGGGCTGCGCGCGAAAGACTTTGCTGCCATCGGCATTACCAACCAGCGAGAGACGACGGTCGTCTGGAACAAGGAGACAGGGCAGCCCATCTACAACGCGCTGGTCTGGCAGGACACGCGGGTAGCCGAGTACGTGGCGCGGTTTGTGGCGGAGGGCGGCGGCGACCGCTTTCGGGCGAAGACGGGACTGCCGCTGACGACCTATTTCTCCGGTCTTAAGATTCGTTGGCTGCTCGACAACGTAAAGGGTGCACGAGCGGAGGCTGAGGCCGGCAACCTGCTCTTCGGAAACATGGACAGCTACCTGCTGTGGAATCTCACGGGAGGGACCAACGGCGGCGTCCACCTGACCGACGTGACCAACGCGAGTCGGACGCAGTTGATGAACCTGGCTACGTTGGATTGGGATGAAGAGTTGCTGGCCATCTTCCAGGTGCCGCGCGCGATGCTGCCGACAATCCGGTCGTCGAGCGAGCACTACGGGGACTTCGCGCGGACCCATCTGGAGGGGGTACCCATTGCGGGGATTCTGGGCGACCAGCACGCCGCGCTGGTGGGGCAGGCCTGCTTCCAGCCGGGTGAGGCGAAGAACACCTACGGGACGGGTTGCTTTCTGCTGCTTAACACGGGCGAGACACCGGTACAGTCGCGGCACCGCCTGCTGACTACTGTGGCGTACAAGTTCGGGGAGCAACCGGCGCGGTATGCGCTGGAGGGCAGCATCGCGATTACGGGTGCGCTGGTCCAATGGATACGGGACAACCTGGGACTGATCGAAAAGAGCGAGGAGATTGAGCTGCTGTCGCAGACGGTAAAGGACAACGGCGGGGTGTACTTCGTTCCCGCGTTCTCGGGCCTGTACGCGCCTTACTGGAAGGACAGTGCGCGCGGCGTGATTACCGGCCTGACGCGGTATGCGAACAAGGGTCATATCGCGCGGGCGGCTCTGGAAGCGACGGCCTACCAGACGCGCGAGGTGCTGGAGGCGATGGAGGCGGACTCGGGGATACGGCTGGAGCAGCTGCGCACGGATGGCGGCATGGTGGCGAACGACCTGCTGATGCAGTTCCAGGCGGACATTCTGGACCGGACGGTAGTGCGCCCGGCGATGTTGCAGACGACGGCGCTGGGCGCGGCGTATGCGGCGGGACTGGCGGTAGGGTTCTATAAGGACACGGACGATCTGGTCGCCAACTGGGCCGTCGATCGCGTATGGACGCCGGCGATGCCGGATGCCCGGCGGGCCGACCACTATAAGCAATGGAAGAAGGCGGTAACGCGATCCTTCGATTGGGTGGAGGCATGACCGGCGTTGTGGTTTCGCCGTTCTTCGGGGAGTTCATGGGGACGCTGATGG
>CAXTWP010000267.1:0-4559 GCA_964247945.1 uncultured Acidobacteriaceae bacterium
CGAGCTGGCAGAGGATCAGCACGGACGATCTGCAACGGCCGCAGACGGCGTCGGTCGTCATCCCGCTGGACGCGGTGACGAAACATCTTGCGTCCTTCATCGGACCGATCGCCAAAATCGTAATCAGCCGGCTGGCGAAGCAGCATACGGATTTGGACAAGCTGTATGCGGAGGCGGCCAAGCAGATCGACGGCGAAGCCGAGCGGCAGCGGTTTTTGCGTACGCGGCCCCGCTGACAGCTAACCGTTGAGCAGGTCCATCGCCTTCTTCAGACTGGTGTGCATCCGGTTGAACGATCGGGTGACCTGGGAGACCTCGTCGTTGCCGGACACAGGCAACTGGTCGAGATCCATCTCGCCCTGGCTGATGCGGTCGGCGGAGGCGGAGATGGTGCGCAGCGGACGGATGACGATGAAGTAAAGACCGGCGTCGATGAAAACGATCGCAATAAGAAAGATGATGGAAAGCTCGACGAGCAGCTCCCGCAGACCCTGGGCAGCCATCTGGAGCGGGACGGACGTGGGGACGGCGATAATCTGCGCGCCGACGATCTCGTTGAGGTTCCAGCCAAAGCCGTTGCGGTTGCCATAGCGCTTGAGCATGGCTTTCGGAGCGGCGGACGGCGTGCTGTGGCACTGGAGACAGCCCTGCTCCACGCGGATGGGGTGCGCGAGATACAGGCTCGGTCCGTTGGCTCCGTCCCGGCTGCGGACCAACTCCGTCTCGTTGGGGGAGTTGCGGAAGTGGTTGACGATGTCGGCCTCCCAGTCGGTAGCGCGGTCGCGCAGATTGGTGGGGTTGAGGGTGGCCTCGCGGAGCGTGTAATCGGGGTGGCTTTGGCGAAGCTGCTCGAAGGTGCTGGTGGCAGCGAAGAACGGGATCGTCTGCGGCAGAAAGATGGCGGCGTGCTCGGGCGTCTTTTCGAGCAGCGGCGAGATGTTCTTCTCCGTATAGCCGCTGGTGGCGAGCGCCGAGGCCGACATCAGGCCTGCCTCGCGCAGCACTTCGGACTGAGCCTGCTTCTGGAGGAACGAGCGCGCTGCGAAGGAGATGAGGAAGAGGCCGACGCCGAAGACGGCAATGAGAAGCAGGTTGAACTTGACGAGCAGCTTCATATGGCGGGTCCTCCTAGGGGGTGGTTTGCGGGTCGGAGTTCAGTCTACACAAGCGGGAAATATGTTCGATCTCTACATTAGCCCCATGCTCCGAATCGTTTTGTGCTCGAGACGCTATTTGGCGACTTCTCACCAATCAACAGACGATTGGGCAAGCGATCGGCGACCACCGCGGACAGGCAGACGGTTCGAGGAGGCGAAGCTTGAATCAACGCGTCGAGGGTTTCATCGCCTTGATCCGCTCCAGAGAAACATCGGGAGTCGCCTGACCGGCAGTTATCAAAAGCGTCGACCAGAGCACGGCACTCGTTCAGCCCTGTTGCGAGTAACTCGCGGAACGAAGTGATGCGAGACATGAACCACAACATGCCGCAACGTTGCGCTAGATGCAGGGGAAGTTGGGCCATTGACTTTCCAGCTTACGAAGGCTTTACGCTCAGCGTCGTCCGAAAAGGAGAGTGCTGGCTCCGCGTTACCGGCAGCCGGGACAAGTTAAGCCTGAAAGCGGGCTACTGCTTTCTGCTGACTGGTGGCAAGAAGTTCACGCTTGCAACGAACCTGCAGTACAAAATGAGGTTCCGTGCCGAGCAGCTGTTCATGACCTCTCCGGGGGGCTGGCTACATGCAATGGGGGCGGAGACTTCTTCGTTGCCGGTCCAATCTTCCGATTTCATGGGCACCTACCGTCAATTCTGTTCAGTCGCCTTCCGCCGCTGGTGCATATTGACGGCAGTTCGGACCAAGCCGCGATGTTGCGCTGCAGCCTTAATCGATTCAACGCGGAGATGCGCGGCGGCGGCGTAGGACGTTCGCTGATGCTGGCGCACCTTGCGCCCATCCTGCTGTTGCAGGTTCTAAGACTCTACCCTGCGTCGTTCCCAAAGGATGAGAATTGGCTCGTCGCACTCTCCAATCCATCGCTCGCCAAGGTAGTCGACGCCATCCAGACTGAGTACGGGCAAGCATGCTCGCTTGGTCGGTTCGCCAAGCTGGCCAACATGTCGCGTTCGGGACTTTCGTTTACGTTCAAGAAGAAGGTCGGCGTTCCCCCGATGGTGTACCTCTTGAACTGGCGCATGCAGATCGCCCTCCGAACTGCTGCGTACGGGAGATCAGTCTATTTCGACGATTGCGGCATCCGTCGGCTACGGCTCCGAGAGCGCGTTCAGCGCTGCATTCTATAAAGTCGTACATTTCAGACCGGGCGCGTATCGAAAGGCCGGAACGATTCAAGCTGGAGATGAGCCTTCCTCGGCTTAAAGCGGCCAGGATGAGCCGGTGTCTTCGAGCTGCTTGTGACGCCGAACAGCTTCAGGTGCTCTGTGTACAGTGTCAACCTGGGAGGGATCGTCCCCAAAATCGTCTGCGTAGGAGTGCAAGTCATGGGATCACCTGTACGTGCGTATTCTTTAGAAATGCCGCTGTACTCAATTAAGAACTGCGAGGAAGTCGGGGCCATCCAGCCGGGATCAATGACGACCGTGCGGCATGGGGGAACTAGACTAACGTCCCGCTTTGTCGAAGGCTGACACTGCTTGCGGCGAAAAGTAGTCGCCTGTTGCCAGATCTTCGAGCAGGGTCAGATGCACCGTATTCCACCCAAGCAGCTCGCGCGTATGGATACTGGACACAGGCGAATCGATAGCAAACGCCTTTGCGAAGAAGGCGTTTTGGAAATGCTCGATGGCTGTGTTTGCGGGGACGGAGACTGTGGGGACGTTTAGCATTTGGCCGATCAGCCGCGCTATGGTCACGAACGTGATCCCGCTCTCTCCAGTACCGTGCAAAGCGCTGCCTGGCGGAGCCTTTTCGACGGCAAGCCGATACAGGGTAGCTGCGTCGTGGCGATGGACTGCGGGCCAGCGGTTAGCGCCGTCGTCGATATAGGCGGAGATGCCGGTTCGGCGCGCGGTCGAGATCAGGAACGGAATGAAGCCGACATCGCCCGGTCCATGAACCGTGGGAGCCAACCGCAGGACGATGCTGCGAACTCCTTTGTCGGCAAAGCCGAGACACGCCTGCTCCCCAGGTATTCTCAAAGCGCCGAGCGACTGCGCATCTGGCGCATCCTGTTCCGTGGCGACCTTGCCGGATGGCATCACCAGCGTTCCCGAGGTGATGACCAAGGGCTTCCCGGAACCGGCAAGCGCATCGCCCATGGCCTCGATTGCCGCGCAGTCGCGCCGAGTCATACTTTCAGGATCTGAGAAGTCCCCGCCGAAGGCCATGTGGATGACTCCATCAGAGGCACGGGCACCCTTCTCCAGCGCTTCCAGGTCGTCGAGGGAACCATGAAGTGTCCGCGCTCCGAGTTCGGCTAGTCGACGCACCGATCCTTCAGAACGCGCCAGGCCTGTGACTGTGTGGCCGTTGGAGATAAGTTCCGAAACGATTGCGGGGCCAGTTTGGCCGGAGCCGCCAGTGACAAAGATGTGCATGTTGCCTCCAACATCAAGACTATAGAGCTGACGCTGTATGATCAATGCTCCGGCGTACAAAGAATCGTCGCGCGCGTACAGCCTATGGACCCGCTATCGGACATCCTCGCCCTCCTGCAGCCTCAGACCTATGCGACAGGCGGTCTAAGCGCCGGTGGAGACTGGGGAGTTCGCTTCCCGGCGCACGGGATGATCAAGTGCTATAGCGTCGTCCGCGGAGAATGCCGGCTTACCGTCGACAATATTGCTGAGCCAATCCGGCTGCGGACAGGAAGCTGCTTTCTCCTTCCGCGCGGTTGGCCGTTTAGCCTCAGCAGTGGACCTGCGCAACCGCCGGCAGCATGGGAAACGCTCTCGCAGCAGGAGCGATACAACGGAATCCTGCCGTTGACTCCAGGCGATGACTTCATTATTCTCGGCAGCCACTTCCGATTGGAAGGCAACGCGCGCTTTCTTCTGGACGCTTTGCCCCCGATACTTCTGCTGGAGAGTGAGGCTCAGCGGGAAACGCTTCGCTGGGCCGTGGACCGATTGCTGCGCGAGATGCGTGATTCCCAGCCGGGAAGCACCCTGATCGCACAGCAGATTGCCTGCACAATGCTCGTCGAAGCACTGCGGCTGCATGTGGCTAAAAGACGTCGAGCAAGGTCAAGGATGGCTGGCTGCGCTTGCCGATCCACGCTTGCGCGCGGCCCTGTCATCCATCCATCGAGAACCGGCTCGGCGATGGACCTTGGCAGATCTGGCTCACGCAGCAGGAATGTCGCGAACCGCTTTTGCGCAGCTCTTCAGGCAGACGATTGGCAGGCCGCCCATGGAGTACCTAAGGGACTGGCGCATGAACTTAGCTGCGAAGCGGCTCAAAGAGCCGAATGATCCGTCTCTTCTGTTGCGTCTGCCGTCGGCTACAAATCCGAGAGCGCCTTCAGCGCAGCATTCAGGCGCACGAGTATGCACCGGAAAGAGAGTGTCGCTATGGCAAAGAAACCTCGAACCTCCCCACAAC
>CAXTWP010000268.1:0-4532 GCA_964247945.1 uncultured Acidobacteriaceae bacterium
ATCTGCGATACCCGACCTTGAACGCGCTCGACCCGTATACGAAGTACCAGGCGCTCTTCAACACGCCGAACCCGGTGACGGCGGCGTTCCTGTTGACGCAGCCGATTCATCAGCAGCAGCAGTTCGGCGGGTCGGTGGGTGGGCCGATTCTGAAGGACAGGCTCTTCTACTTCTTTACGTATGACGGGTTTCGCCGCGTGGGCAAGGCGCTGTATACCAATTCGAACCAGATCAGCCTGACGCCTTCGGGGGCGAACACCACGCCGAACGTGATTACGCCGACGCAATGTCCGGTGACGGCGGCTGGCGTGGCGCAGATCACGGCGACCCAGTGCGCCAGCGCCATTACTTTTCTGTTGAGCCAATCCTCCGCCGCGCCGACGCGGTTCAGCAAGCAGGACATTTATTTTCCGCGGCTCGATTACCACCTGAACTCGAAGAACGATATGTTCGTGGATTACAACTTCGCGGACTTCGATAGCTCGTATGGCTATAGTCCCGCGCTGACGTTTACCAACAGCTCTCCCAGCACCAATGGGCCGACGAGCTACCATGAGCGCTTTCTGGTGGCGGGCTTCACGACGCAGATCTCGGGACGGTCGATCAACCAGGTGCACTTTCAGTATGGCCGCGATCTTGAGACGGCGGGGTCGAACGCGCCCGCGCCGAGCGTCGGGATGGGGGTGCTGACGTATGGGCAGCCGAACGCGCTTCCGCGTATCGCGGAGCCGGACGAACACCGCACCCAGATCACCGATGTCTTCTCGACGACGCATGGCCATCACACGCTGAAGTTTGGCGGCGACGCGAACATTGTGCATGAGGTGATGATCAACCTGTTCCAAGGCGGCGGGGTGTATGCCTACAACGGTACGAACAGCACGGTCAACTTCCAGAACTGGGCGCGTGACGTGTTCCACGGCCAGCCGGGCGATACCGACCCCTACGCGGGCTATCACTTCACCAGTCTGGTGCAGACGGTCGACCAACTGAACACGGGCAACCGCGCCGGGGCGGACGATTTCTGGATGCAGATGCTGGACGGCTTCGCCGAGGACAACTGGAAGATTGCCCACAACCTAACCATTACGGCGGGAATTCGGTACGACATTCAACTGACGCCCTCGCCTATTAAGGACAACACCAATTACCCGCCGGTTTCGACCAAGTACAGCACGACGATCAAGAACGTGAGCCGGATACAGCCGCGGGTCGGCTTCAGCTGGGAGCCGCAGCCGGGCACGGTGGTTCGCGGCGGCTACGGTCTGTTCTCCGCGCTGAACCAGGGCAGCACGTACTACGCCATGCGGGTCGAGAACGGCGTGGTGCAGGTCAACTACAACTACTTCGGCTGCGCTTCGGCGTGCACGGCGGCGACCTCCGCCACAGTGGGTCTCCAATTCTCTAACGTGCCGTACCAACCCACGGGGCCGTCGATTTCGGGCGCGCTGAACCCGGCAGGCGGCAGCGCGCCGCAGGTGGTGGGCGGGAGCTCGCTGGGTTCGCAGAGCTTCCATGGTCTCGATCCGAACTTCGCGCCGCCGCTGGCGCATGAGGCGGAGTTCGGCGTGGAGCAGGCGCTACCCGGAAAGGTCTCGCTTGCGGTCGGCTATGTCGGGACGCGCGGGTTGCGGCTGCCGGTGTTCGTCGACGCCAACCTGGTTGGCCAGACGCCGCATGGCCTGCGGAGCTATAACGTGCTCGACGCAAACAACAAGTTCGTCGAGCAGTTGACGGTGCCGGTTTACCTAGTCTCGGACCGGATTGTTCCTACCTTGCAGTCGTACAACACGGGCTTCTCGGTCGCGAACACCTGGTACAACTCGCTCGCGGTGACGGTGCGGCGTCCCTTTGCCAACGGGCTTGAGTTGCTCGGCAACTACACGTGGGCGCACGCCAGCGACACCGGTCAGGTGGGCGGCAACAATGGCACGTTCTACGGCGGCGACACACCGCTCGACCCGAACAACCTGCGCCGGGAGAATGGACTTTCGGACATCGACGTTCGCAATCGCGCCACGATCAGCTTTGTCTACCAGCCGCATCTCTTCCAGGAGAACAAGTTTGTGAAGTACGCGCTCGACGACTTCACCTTCTCGGGGAGCGATATCGCGACGGCGGGGCAGCCCATCTTTGCGAGTATGTCGGGCACGGTGTACAGCGGCAGCTCGACCAGCTACGGTTCAGGCGGCAACATCTTCGGCGGCGCGATCAGTTCGGGGTCGGGTCTGCCGACGAGCGGGCGGCCGCCGCAGATCGGCCGCAACAGCCAGATCGCACCGGGCTTTAACGATTTGGACATGCGCGTGACGCGCAACATTCCGATCCACGAGGGCATCTACATGCAGATTGTGGGTGAGGCCTTCAACCTGCCGAACCACACGATCGTCACCGGCGTACAGGGGACGTACTCGCAGTATGTGGGCGCGGCCGCGACGGGAGCGGTCTCGGCGTACTGCTCGAGTAATGGCGCCGCTCCGGCGGGGTCGGTGGTGCAGGGCTGCATCCAGCCTTATAACGGAGTGGGGACCAGCGCCTTTGGCGCGACCTCCGGCACCAATAACATCCTGTACGGGCCGCGCCAGCTGCAGATCTCGGGTAAGCTGTTCTTCTAAACGATGGCTGAAGGCGAAAGCGGTCCCGGAGACGATCTTCGGGGCCGCTTTAGTTTGCGCTTCATTTTTTCGATGAGATGGTGCACCCGAGAAGATTCGAACTTCTGACCTACAGCTTCGGAGGCTGCCGCTCTATCCAGCTGAGCTACGGGTGCTTGATTTAAGCGTAGCATGATCCTTGCAACGCATATACCGTTTCGACACCAACCACCATGGAAAGGGTCCTCCCAATGTTTTTCCGCACCGCCGCGCAGTTTGCCTGTACCGCCGTTCTTGCCGCCATGTCGCTCGCGCCTGCCGCCCGCGCCCAGATGGGCGGCATGGATATGAAGCCCGACTCGTCGAAGCCACTGCCCAGCCCGGCCGCCAAAGCGGCGGTGACGCTGAACGGCAAGGCCGTGACCATCGACTACAACTCGCCGCGAATGCGTGGGCGGGTGATTGTGGGCGAGGTGGTCCCCTACGGCAAGGTCTGGCGGACGGGAGCGAACCCGGCCACGACGCTCAAGACAGCGGCCAACCTGCAGATCGGCACGCTGGACGTTCCCGCCGGAACGTACACGATCTACACGCTGCCAAGTGAGTCCGGGTGGCTTTTGATCGTCAACAAGCAGACGGGCCAGTGGGGCACGGAGTACGACCAGAAGCAGGACCTGGGCCGTACACCGATGACGAAGAAGACGGCCGGGACGCCGCTCGAGAACATGACGATCGACTTTGAGAACACCAAGGGCGCCGAGACGGAGATGCATGTGAAGTGGGAGATGACCGACCAGTACGTGCCGGTCAAGGCCCAGTAGCACGAGACGGGTTTGGAGAGGGCATCATGGAACTTTCACGCCTCCGGACGCTGGGCCGGTCGGGTCTGCCGGTCAGTCCGCTTGCGCTCGGTACGATGACGTTCGGTAACAAGGGTTGGGGCTCGCCGGACGATGTATCCGGCGAGTTGTTCAACGCTTATATCGATGCGGGCGGCAACTTCGTCGACACGGCCGACGTGTATAGCGGTGGCCGCAGCGAAGAGTTAGTCGGCGGCTTTATTGCGGAGCGCAAGCTGCGGGACCGGGTGGTGCTCGCCACGAAATTCAGCTTCAGCGGCGGCAATGGGCGGAAGAACCTCTATCGGGCGCTGGACGGATCGCTGCGGCGGCTGGGCACTGAGTATGTCGATCTTTACTGGGTACATGTGTGGGACGCGGTGACTCCGGCCGAAGAACTGCTGCAATCGATGGGCGACCTGGTGCGCTCGGGAAAGGTGCGGTACTTTGGGCTGTCGGACGTGCCCGCCTGGTACGCCGCGCGCATGGCGACGCTGGCGCAGACGCACAACGTTCCTGGGCCGATCGCGCTGCAACTGGTGTACTCGCTTGTCGAGCGGGTGATTGAGCATGAGCATGTTCCGGCGGCGCGGGTGCTTGGGATGGGGATCACGCCGTGGAGTCCGCTGGGCGCGGGTTTTCTTACGGGTAAGTACACGCGGAACGCGCAGGGAAATGTCTCGGCGGGCGGCGGACGGCTGGACAGCAACAATCAGCCGTTTCGGATGTTCACGGAGCGTAACTGGAAGATTCTGGATGTGTTGCGCGAGGTGGCCGGTGAGTTGGGCAAACCGCTCTCGCAGGTGGCGCTGGCGTGGGCGAGCGCGCAGCCGGGGATTACGTCGCTGATCTTTGGTGCGTCGAAGATGGAGCAGTTATGGGACAATCTGGCGTCGTTGCAGGTCGTTCTGCCGCCGGAGCACATGGAGCAGTTGCAGAAGGCGAGTGGGTTTGAGCAAGGGAGCTTTTATTCACTGTTTGAGGGGCCGGTCAATCGGAGCATCTTTGGCGGGGCGAGAGTGGATGGCTGGCCGAGCGGAGCGTATTAGGACGTGTTCACACTATCTGAGTGCTTCTACGATGAGAGCGAAGTTGAGGA
>CAXTWP010000269.1:0-1592 GCA_964247945.1 uncultured Acidobacteriaceae bacterium
CGGACGCGAACTCCAACAACCCGCCTCCCGCCGGTTCACCGCCGGACGGCCCCAAATCTATACAAGGCCGTGGCGCGCTTAATATGCTCTCGATCAACATCGAGGACGAGATGCGACGGTCGTATCTCGACTACTCGATGTCGGTCATCATCGGGCGGGCGCTGCCGGATGTGCGCGACGGGCTGAAGCCGGTGCATCGCCGTATCCTCTATGGAATGCAGGAGATGGGCCTGCAGTTCAACAAGAAGTACACCAAGTCGGCCAAGGTAGTTGGGCACGTGATGGGCAACTACCATCCCCATGGCGACTCGGCCATCTACGACACCATGGTGCGGCTGGCGCAGGAGTTCTCGCTGCGCTACCCGATGGTGGATGGCCAGGGAAACTTTGGCTCGGTCGACGGCGATCCACCGGCGGCAATGCGCTACACCGAGAGCCGCCTGACCCGCATCGCGGGCGAGATGCTGGCGGACATCGACTCCGACACGGTCGACTTCGTGCCGAACTACGACGAGTCGACGGTTGAGCCGGCCGTGCTGCCCGCCCGCATCCCGAATCTCATCGTCAATGGCGGCTCCGGCATTGCCGTTGGCATGGCCACCAACATCCCGCCGCACAATCTGACCGAAGTCCTGAACGCGGCGATCGCGCTGATCTCTAAGTCGCCCCAGGACCCTACGTCTGACCTCGCGATCGTTCTTCAGCATGTGCAGGGGCCGGACTTCCCCACCGGCGGCTATCTCTTTGGCCGCGCCAACATCGCGCAGGCCTATTCGACCGGGCGCGGGCGCTTCCTGATGCGGGCGAAATGCAAGATCGAGAACATCTCAGGCGGACGCCAGGCCATCATCGTTGAAGAAATCCCCTACCAGGTTAATAAGGCCAAGCTCATCGAGCGCATCGCCGAACTCGTCAACGAGGGCATCATCACCGACATCGCCCGCGATGAGTTCCGCGATGAGTCGGACCGCGACGGGATGCGCATCGTCATCGGCCTGAAGCGTGGTGCCGAGCACCAAATCGTTTTAAATCAGTTACATAAGCATACCCAAATGCAGGAGAGCTTCTCCATGATCTTCCTGGCCGTCCACAACGGCCAGCCGAAAGAATTACCCTTAGATCAAGCGATCAGGGCGTTTTTAGATCATCGCGTCGAAGTCGTCCGCCGCCGCACCGCCTTCCTGCTCAACAAGGCGCGCGACCGCGAGCACATCCTGCTCGGTTACCAGATCGCGCTCGACCACCTCGATCAGGTCATCCGCATCATCCGCCAGTCCGGCAGCCGGCCGGAGGCGCGTGAGCGCCTGTACAGCTACTTCTCCGGCAGGACGATCAACCTGCGCGGCACGGAACTGGCCGGGGTGACGCTCGACCCGGCCAAGTACAACGTCGACATGACGTTCAACACGACCGGTACGCTGATCCTCAGCTACCGTCAGATTGACGCGATCCTCGAACTGCAGCTCTACCGGCTTACGCAGCTCTCTATAGATGAGCTGCTGAACGAACTGCGCCAGGTGCGCGAGAACATTGCCGAGTTCGAGTCCATCCTCGCCTCGCCCGCCAAGCTCCGCGCCGTCATCGTCCAGGAG
>CAXTWP010000269.1:1602-4513 GCA_964247945.1 uncultured Acidobacteriaceae bacterium
CGCCGCACCCAGATTCTTGACGAGACCGCCGAACTGGGTCTCGAAGACCTCATCATGGACGAGCAGGTCGCCGTTACCGTCTCAAACACCGGCTACCTGAAGCGCACGCCTATCTCCACCTACCGTCAGCAGCGGCGCGGCGGCACCGGGCGCATCGGCATGAAGACGCGCGACGAGGACTTCGTCGCCCAGTTGATCGTCAACTCCACCCACGCCTACCTGCTCTGCTTTACCAACACCGGCCGGGTCTACTGGCTCAAGGTGTACGAGGTGCCCGACGTAGGCACGGTCGGCAAGGGCAAGGCCATGGCCTCGCTCGTGGACCTCCAGCCCGGCGAACGCGTCGTCACCATCCTCCCGGTCCGCGACCTCGCCGAGGACGGCAAGTACATCCTCTTCGCCACCCGCAACGGCACGGTCAAGAAGACGCTGCTCCGCGACTTCTCGAACGTCATGTCCCGCGGCATCATCGCCATCGGCATCGACGCCGACGACGAGCTGATCACCGCCCGCATCACCGACGGCCAGCAGATCATCTTCCTCGCCACGCACGACGGCATGGCCATCCGTTTCAACGAGCAGGATCTCCGCCCCATGGGTCGGCCCGCGACCGGCAATCGCGGCATCTCGCTGCGCAAGGGCGACTTCCTCATCGGCGCGGCGGTCACGCCCTCGGCCGAGGCGCGCAACAAGGCACGGCTCGAGCGCGCGGCCGAAAAAGGCCTCACCGGCGAGGTCGAGGCCGCCATCGACGACGCTACCGTCTCCACGCCGCTCGCGCTCTCCGGCGACCCTGATGATGTGACAGCACAGGCCGAGCCGCTCAAATCCGACAAGCTCGACAAGCTCGACAAGCAACTCGGCCTCACCCCCTGCCTCATCCTGTCGGTCTCCGAGAACGGCTTCGGCAAGCGCACGGATGTCGACGCCTATCGGCTCCAGACCCGCGGCGGCAAGGGCGTCATCAACATGAAGACCACGCCCAAGATCGGCAAGGTTACCGCGATCAACCTGGTTGACGACACCACGGAACTGATGGTCATCAGCCAGTTCGGCAAGATCATCCGCATCGACACCAAGAGCATACGCGCCGCCGGCCGTGGCACTCAGGGCGTCCGGCTCCTCGACCTCGAACCGCAGGACAAGGTAGCCGCCGCCGTGGCCATCCCACCGGAAGAGGCCAAGGTGCTGCCGGAGAACGGGACGCTGTTGCAGTAACCAGGAGCCTCTATTTCATCAGATCGAGTCCAGGCTTCGCCCACGATAAAACCATGTCGGCGATCGAGGGAAACTGCGTCGCCAGCACGATCAGCGCCGGCACGCCGCCAATGCTCACCAGATGCTTGAAGAGTTCACCGTAACTCACCTCGCCCACTCCGCTCCCTTCGATCAAGCTCAGGATGCTGTCTTTTTGGATTTGAACGAACATCAGGCCCACGCTGATCAGGATAAACACGAACACCGTGGTCAGCAGGGCGCTCAGGTTGCTCTTGCCTTCGAAAGGATAGGTAGCAACACAAACCACCAGGCACGCAAAGCCATACACCACGAACGTATATAAATTGCGAATATTCAGGAGAGTGTAGCGGATCAACGCCACAAAGCGCAGCGCGAGGTAGCGCTGCTGTTCCATTCCTGTCGAATCCCATGGCGCGGGAACCCTGTCAAAGAATCTGAGTGCCTCGGGCATCGCAAGGTTTAAAACGTCAGAGACCGCATCGGCCTTCCCGATGTCATACTGCAGGTTCTTCGCCTGCGCGATGCGGATTTCCGAGAGGTTCTCTTCCGCGGATCTCGCACGATCCTCTCCCACCAGCTCCGTCAAGCTTTGCAGCGTCTTGGCGTGAATCGTCAGGTCCTGATCCCGTCTTCCCAAGTCCCATATTCGCAGCTTTGGAAGGTCCTGCTGATGCAGCTTGCTAAACGCGCCTCGCAGCTCCGTTAATTGCAGCCGGTGTAGCAGCTTGCGCATCTCTAACCAGAGACTCCACGCGCGAAGAACGGTGAAACCGATCAGCGCCAGGCAAACACCCACTCCCGGAACAATCAACCACCATTTGAAAAATGATCCGTCAAATCCGGTCAAGGAGTTATTGAGGTGAAAAACAACGCCGCATACCACCGCGCCTCCGAATGCCCAAAGAACAAGACCGTACTGCACGTTGATTGCGAATGGCGTCAGCTTTTCTTGAAGCCTGTCGTGAAGCACTTTCAAATCAAACCCAGGTCTAGACCCAAGGCATACGTGCCGTCGCGCCGCCCAGTCGATCCCGTTCAACTCCACGGTGGCGTATACAATATACGCTACCGTAATCATCAACAGCGGGAGAAACGGCGATACACCTTCCGGAACCAAGGCAATCCGCAGAGCGTTAAATTGCCTGCCCTTGATGCCGCCCGCTGGGAAAACCCAGATCACCCATCTCCACATGGCTAGCGTCACGGCTGTATACACTGTCGACGCAAGCGCCGGAAGGCTGAAATCTCTCCATTTCTTTGTGTGAAGACCGCTGAAAATTAATACAATCGAGACGAAGGTGCAGAGAACAAAAAGACAAAGCATAATCGCCTGAAGCCACGGTGCGACGTCTTTCTTCCAAAACGGCGATCCGAGATCCTCGAAATAAAGACCTGTCGTCCATGCCGCAAACGTTAGTAAGAGATATTGATAATTCAGCGTCAGCAACATGCTGATCCGCTTCGCCTCTTGTCTCCCGCAAGGCCCCGGATATGAGAACCGGACTGGCCAGCCGTTCTTAGTTCCTAAGGTAGACCGCCAAAGGAAAACGAAATGGAACGACGCCGCGACCGCAATCGCCAGCAGCGCCAGAAACCAGGATCGTGGCACTCCGCGTCCCGTTCCCGGTCTCAGCTTCAAAGCTCCGTCCGGTGCTATGACACAAGGGTAGAT
>CAXTWP010000270.1:0-4494 GCA_964247945.1 uncultured Acidobacteriaceae bacterium
ACGCGTCGGGCAGTAACCGCCCCTGCGGCGGCTTTCCCCCCCGCTCTTCCGGTTTTGCCGGCCAACCGAAGGTGGCTTGCCTGGCGGGTTCGGCGGACCGCCGCATACCGGGCGGCCCTCCATGTTTACCGTGCAACAGTGCTGCTAGTCCTGCTCTTTGCGGATCTTCTTGCGGTTGCGCTTACGCGCCAACGCTTCTTTCACGCGCTTCTTCTCGCCCGGCTTCAGGTAGAAGGAGTGACGCTTGACTTCTTTAATGATGTCTTCGGTCTGCACCTTTCGCTTGAAGCGGCGCAGCGCATTTTCGAGGGGTTCGCCCTCTTGAACTCGAACCTCTGCCAAAAAAAATACACCTCCAACCACTCCCTGATCGGGATAACTTAAAGCATACGCGCGCTTCTGGCGATTTCAACAAAAATCAGTTGATTCGTTGAGGGCTACCATGGAAGGATGCTGCGTCCCTTTCAAGGCGTCCTCCCCACCCTTGCCCCCAGCTGCTATGTCGATGTCTCCGCGCAGGTTATCGGCGATGTCGTGGTCGGTGAACAAAGCAGTATCTGGATGAACGCCGTCGTGCGCGGCGACGTAAACTCCATCCGCATCGGCGCGCGAAGCAACATACAGGACTGCGCCGTTCTGCACGGCATGCGCGGCCTCTACCCGGTTCTAGTCGGAGAGATGGTTACTGTCGGCCACAACGCCACCGTACACGGCTGCGTCATCGAAGACGCCGTGCTTATTGGCATGGGCGCGACCATCCTCAATGGCGCGCGCATCGGCGAAGGTTCCATCATCGCCGCCGGTGCAGTCATCCCTGAAGGCATGACCGTCGCACCGCGCTCACTCGTCGCCGGCGTTCCCGGCAAGGTGCGCCGCACGCTCGGCGACGCCGACCGCGAACTCATCCTGCAATACGCGCGCAATTACATCGACTACACAGGCATCTACCTCAGCCACAAGACGGCCGAGTAACGACGCCTCGGGTCAGTCAGCCTCATGCCACCGGCCTACCACTGTAGGAGAACCAGTTCGGAGCAGAAGCCCGGCCCCATGGCTGCCAGAATGCTGTAGCTGCCGGGAGCGCCGGGAGCGTCGCGCAGCGTGTCGCCGAGGACGCAAAGGACTGACGCGGCGGAGAGGTTGCCGAGCTCGCGAAGGCTCTTCCAGGAGGCTGCGAGCGCATCAGCCGGCAGGTTGAGGGTGGTCTCCATGGCTTCGAGCACCTTCGGCCCACCGCTGTGAAAGATATAGGTCGCGATGTCAGCCTGCGTGAGGTGATTCTCGGTGAGGAAGGCCTCGACATTCCCGCTGAGATGCTCGGTAACGACCCTGGGGACCTCGGGGGAGAGGACGATGGTAAAGCCGGTGTCGCCGATATCCCAGCCCATCACGTGCTCGGTGTGTCTGTAGAAGGTGGAACGGGTGGCGCAGACTTTCGGACCTAACGCGGGCCCGGCGGGTTTGGCATTCCGGGCGTGCGGGGTCTCCGAGCCGGCGAGGATGACGGCAGCCGCCCCGTCGCCGAACAGACCGCAGGAGATGAGGTTGGCGATAGACTGGTCGTCGTCCTGCCAGGTAAGGGAGCAGAGTTCGACCGACAGCAGAAGAACGTATTGATCCGGGAAAGCGCGGAGGTAATCGGTGGCGCGGGAGATGCCGGCTGCCCCGGCGACGCATCCCAGCCCGAAGATCGGCGTACGCTTGACGGTCGCCGGAAAGGGCATCAGGTGGAGCAGGCGCGCCTCCAGGGGAGGGCTGGCGATGCCGGGGACCGAGGCCGAGAAGATGGCGGAGATGGCGGCGGCGGTGAGGCCCAGGGGGTCAAGCGCACGGGTGATGCAGGTCTGAGCGAGTTCCACGGCTGCACCGATCCAGGCGTCGTTCGTTTGCTTGAAGCCCACTAATGTAGGGTAATGGTCGAGCGGGAAGACGAGGTAGCGAAAGTCGACGCCGCAATTGGCGTGCAAACGGCTGAGCAGCCGCGGCTCTTGGAGTTTGGTGCCCCAGCGCTGCTTGAGTGCTTCTGTAATTTCGGCCTGAGGATAGCGGTGGGCTGGGAACGCGGTGCCGACGGAAGCGATGTGCATGCTTTGCTGGGGTCCTTATTGGTGCGGGCTACATTCTCATCATATGGGTGAAGGATACGGCCATGTCTCCGAAGCGAGACCTGTATCCGGTGGCATGGAACTATTGAGGGATGCGAGCGATCTCTCGCTGGTAGAGCGAGTTACGGGGGAACTCCTTGGACAGCGCGACGAGGATTGCCTTTGCCTGTTGAGGGTGATTGTCGCGCAGATCGGCTACCGCCAGCATCATGCGAGCGAAAGGAGCCAGATAGTGCCCCTTCTCCGCGGTAATGCGCAGCAGACGGAGGCCTTCTTCCTTATCCGTGCTGGCACCGGTGATGCCGAGAAAGAAGCGAACGGGCGCGGGCTTCAGCGACAGCATGTAATTCTCGACTCCTGAGGCGAGGTAGGCGTCGTAGAAGGTAGGGTCGGCGGCGAGCAGTTGCTTGGAGAGTGCGCTGGCTTCCTTACTGAGGTTGAGGGCGGCAAGATCGCGCTTCTCGATCAACAAGGCGTAATCGGAGCGCATGCCGGAGATGCAGGTCTTTGCGTAAAGCGCATTGGCGTCTTTCGGGTTGCGCGCGAGGGCGGCGTTCGCGAGGACGGCTGCCAGGCTGGTCCGATCGTCAAAAGCTTTGCGAACGGCTGGGTCGGGGATGAGTTTGGCGCGGTGATCGAAGCGGTCCTGATCGGCGAAGAGCTCGACATCGATGATGTGCAGGCGGTCGAACTCACCAAAGAGATAGGCGGCCGCGTCGGAGACGACGGGAAGCGGATCTTCGGGGTGCGCGGCCGCGTACTGCTGAAAGACGCTGTGGGCAGCCGGGAAATCGAGGTCGTACAGGTCTCGGTAGCCCGGATCGAGCGCGAGGGGAAAGACGGCCGCCTTGCTCAAAGAACTGCTTAGCAGAAGGGTGATGGTCCATAGACACGGTGCCAAACGGGAGAACTTCATTCGACGGGTGTGCCTTTCCCGATAAAGCTGACCTGCATCTTGACTCGCATTCCAGGTATAAGACCGTCCGAGTGTATGACGGTTGAGAGGGGTGGAAAGACTGTCTGAGTTTTGTTTTGCGGCGTTCGGTCTTGTCACGTTCCGTTGTGCGTGCGAAGGGTATAGTTTCGTCAACGTTGGAAGCAACTGCGGGACGGAAGCCTGGTTCCTAAGCGAGATGCAGATTCTGGTGATCAACAGCGGGTCGTCGTCGATCAAGTTCTCGTTCTTTGATGCGGTAGATACAGGGCCGCGCTCGGTATTCGAGGGCGAGGTGAGCGGGATTGGCTCACCCGAGGCAAAGCTCTCCTTCAAGGATGCTGAAGGCCACGATTGGGTGCCGGAGGCGCAAGGCAAGAAGGCGCGCGTGGCGTCGATGGATGAAGCAATAGCCTTTGTGGCGAAGGCGGTGACCGGGCCTGAGGTGCCGAAGATCGAGGCCATAGGCTACCGTGGGGTGCATCCGGGGCCAAAGCTGCGGGGACACCTGAAGATCGACGACGGTGTGATGGAAGACTTGCGAAAGGCGGCGGAGTTTGCGCCGCTGCACGATCCGGCAGCCCTGAAGATCATCAAGGAAATGCGGCGGCAATTCCCGGAGACCGGGCATTTTGCCTGCTTCGATACCGTCTTTCACGAGACGATGCCGCCCGAGGCGACGACGTACCCGCTGCCAGAGAAATACGCGGAACAAGGGGTCCGGCGTTATGGCTTTCATGGGCTGGCCTGCGAGTCGGTGGTGTTTCAGTTACGTGAAGCGGGTGTCGAACCGCCGCGGCGCATGGCGATCGCGCACCTGGGTGGCGGCTGTAGTGTAACGGCCCTACTCGGGGGCGCTTCGGTCGATACGTCCATGGGACTGACGCCGACCGGGGGCATCGTGATGGGAACAAGGCCGGGGGATTTCGACCCCGGGCTGATGCTCTGGCTGGTGCGGCAGGGGTCTGTCGATGATGTCGAAAACACGCTGAATCATAAGGCAGGGCTTGCAGGTATGGCCGATACCGGAGATATGCAGGCGGTGCGAGCGGCGGCGCAAGGGGGCGACGCGCGGGCTGTATTAGCGCTGCAGGTGTTTACGCGCAGTGTGCGCAAGCAGATCGGCGGGTATATGGCACTGTTGGGAGGGCTGGACGCGATCGTGTTTTCCGGAGGAATCGGAGAGCACGACCCAGCGTCACGGCAAGGGATTCTCGCCGGGCTGGAGGGTTTGGGCATCCTACTGGACAGGACAAGCAATGAGCTGGAGGCGGATGGGCTGCGGAAGGTGAGTGATGACGGCTCAACGGTTGCGGTGTATGTGGTGCCGGCGAAAGAAGACCTGACAATAGCGCGCCATGTGGCGCGGATGAGCAAAACGATACAGTAAGGCTGCCCGAAATAGGGAAGGGTGTATCTGCGAGGAGCTTCCGATGAGTGTGGCGGATTTTGTAG
>CAXTWP010000271.1:0-2855 GCA_964247945.1 uncultured Acidobacteriaceae bacterium
GCATTCGCGCTGTCTGGAACATCGCCAGCATCGCGTCTTCGTAGCGCCCCCGAATCCGATCGACGATCAAGCTGCCTCGCGGTTCTTCGGCGATGCGATAGAGAGCCACCGACGTGTCCCGATCTGTGAGCTTCTCATCGACAAAACGGTTCACCAACTCTGTGACCATGATCTCCAGCGGTTCAAAGTGGTTCGCTGCGCAAACCTCTTCCACGGCCCGCGTGACCCTGTCCATGTGTTGTTCAAGTACCGCAAATAATAACGATTGCTTATTTGGAAAGTATTGGTAGAGCGTTCCGACCGATACGCCGGCACGTTCTGCAACCCGTACGGTCGTCAGTCGCTCCTGGCCAGCTTTCAGCAAAACCTGAATAGTAGCGTCGTCGATTGCCTGAACGGTGATCACGGACCGGCTTTGTTGCGGCGTCTTTCTTGGTTCGAGCTCGAGCAGGGCTTCTTTTGTCATATGCGAATGGAAACCTGAACCTTCCTTCGTATCCTCAAGGAAGGAGATAAAACATGCAAGAGACAAAGAAAACTGCCCTTATCACCGGAGCAAACAAAGGCATCGGCTTTGAGGTGGCGCGGCAAATTGCAAGAACTGGTTGGACCGTGCTGATCGCTGCGCGCAACGAAGAGCTTGGAGAGCAGGCGGTCGCAAGACTGCAAGCGGACGGTCTCGACGCGCATTTCGTTCGAATCGATCTGGACGAACACCACACGGCCACAACCGCTGCTGAAGCGATCCAAAGTCAGTTTGGCAAGCTCGATCTGCTTGTCAACAATGCAGGGGTGACCGGCAAAGCCGATGGGCCGCCGAGCAAGGTAAGCCTTTCGGATGTTGAGACCGTGATGCGGACGAACTTCCTGGGAAGTGTCGCGGTGACACAGGCCATGTTGCCTCTGCTTCAGCAGGCCAAAAAGGCGCAGATTATCAATATTTCCAGCGAGCTTGGCTGTATTAGCCAGCAAACTAATCCCGACTGGAAGTACTTTCCGGTAAAGGTGTTGGCCTACTGTGCCTCGAAAGCTGCGCTCAATATGTTGACCGTCCAACTCGCCTATGAGTTCCGTAATTCCAATATAAGCGTGAACTCCGTCAACCCTGGCTACACGGCAACGGATCTGAACGGGCATAGCGGTCTGCAGACCGTGGAAGAGGGCGCCGCGGAGATCGTGCGCCTCGCGCTGCTCAACGCTCCACCTACGGGGAAATTTCTGGAGACGGATGGCGAACTGCCTTGGTGATGCTCGGTCAGGCTGTGGATCGTCCATCACAGCTCGCATTGCAGACTGCTGATTTTGAGAGTCACTTCAGAGCTAAGGGTAAGAGAACTGTGTGAAAGGGGGGTATGGTTGTTGTCACAACACCTACAGGATGTGCTCGGCAGGCAGGTCCGTTTTCAGCAGGTGCCTGGGGACGCCTATAAAGCACAACTCATCCAGTATGGAGCGAACGAGATTTTCGCTCAGGGCATCGTAGACATGCTGACCGCCAAAGACAATGGCATGGACAACGTCGAGGCGCGTACGCCCGAGAACACGACCCCGACCAGCTTCCACCAGTGGTGTGAAGAGATCCTGAGCCCGGCGGTCCTGAAGTGACCAAACATAATCTCTTACCCGTCGCAGTTCTCATCTTGGCCGGGCAAGCACAACAATGAAGCGGAGCGTCCCATGATGATTCATCTTCGAAATGAAGGTCCGATCCAAACCGCGCCCCAGTTGCATGGACTTGCACAGGATGTCTCAACCGAGCTGCAATCATGGCCGGGAATGATCGCAGTCACCCATTGGCACTTGGGCGATCCAACCCGCGTAGATGGAGCTGAGTTCCAGGTCCAGGGACGAGGCGAACTCGGTCATATTCATCTGAACGGGGAAATTCAACTCGAACTAACGAAATCCCTTCGAACTCAGTTGGCTGCGCTGAAGCTTGCCGAACCCTTCCGATGGAGTGACGCCTGGGTGACTGCTTCGCTCACCTCGCGACAGGAAGCTGGCCACGCGCTATGGCTGTTGAGGCTCGGATACGACCGTCTTTGCTCAACGCCTGAAGAAACGCTCTTCGCTAGAATCGCTTCGCACTCCACGAACACAAGGTAGGAGCTGACTTCCGCGAGTAGCCAACATTGCTAGGAAGTAAATACTGTCCATCAATCCCTACAAGTCGCACAGTCGGAAGTTTGCCGTCGCTGCCTTTTCTTCCAAGTTGGCTGCATCCGTTGGCTGCTGGGAGGAGCGTTATGAATGATAAGCGTTCTCCGTTGCCTGAGGCCGGGAACGTGTTTGCGGAGATTTAGAGTTGATCAGCAAGGGATCTCCCACCAGCGACAACTAGCGGTAAAGCATGAGAGGTATTTACCCTGCCTCTGGCTGAAAGGTTGCGATGAACTCCCAGGCTTTCAGTGCGGCTTTGCGGTGGGGTTCTGCTTTCGCGAAGTAGAGAGAGCTTTCCGTCACCTTGCGGAGAGCGGCAAAATTGGGGTAGCGGACGAGAGCGACCGCATCCCACTTCGGCTCTGCCGGCCCCAGAATCGTTTGAGCTACCGTTCCCACATAGAGGACCTCAATGCCTTTTACGCCCAATTCCGCTGCCACCTGATTGAACGCGGGCGCATACCGCTGGATATAGGCTTCCATGCCGGAGCAGGGTTTCTCGTTTGAATCCTCATATTGCGCCTCCGGGAAGAAAGCCACGAGGTTGATCATGGTTACGGGAGCGCCGCTCGGTATCTTCGCTTCGGCGGCCAGGACATTGTTCAGATCGAGTTCTACTTTGCTCATGCTTGTTCTCCTTTGCGATACCTTGCTCTTTCGTCTACTGACGCCCAGTGGGCTTCCAGGGCTTGCGC
>CAXTWP010000271.1:2865-3404 GCA_964247945.1 uncultured Acidobacteriaceae bacterium
GCGGTCTCTTCGCTTCGGCGGCCAAGACGTTGTTCAGATCGAGTTCTACTTTGCTCATGCTTGTTCTCCTTTTGCATTACCTTGCTGTTTCGACCGCGGACGCCCAGTGGTTTTCCAAGGCTTGCGCGACCTCGGCGCTGCGCTCCACAATGGTCCAGTGACCGGCGTTCAGTTTCAGAACACGTCTGGCATTGGTGTCCGATGCCAGTTCATGTGCGAATTTGATAGGGCAGGCTGTGTCTTCTTCACCCCAAAAGACAAGACCTGGTGCCTGTACCTTCCCGAGGTCCGGTTGCCATTGATTTCCAACGTCCAGAGCTGAGCGGTAGAGACGGAGAATGCAATCCCCCATTGCCTGATCGATGTGGCTCACGGCTTCCTTGGCACTCTCCGTGGGAAGACCTGCCTCGGCCATAAAGTGGGCGACGGCAGAGGGATTAAGCTCCTTGAACCACTTCTCACCTTCCCCCGGTGTCTGCCAAATTTTTGCGAGAGGATGCCACTCGTAACTTGCACTGACCGGGCCGCTCCCCGCGGCC
>CAXTWP010000271.1:3414-4493 GCA_964247945.1 uncultured Acidobacteriaceae bacterium
CTGGGATCCCATGCTAATGTTGCACTCCCGGGCCCCCCCCCCGGGCCCCACGAACGAATCAGGTCGGGCCGCAGCGAGGCCACGCGCATGGACAGAATGCAACCCCAATCGTGTCCAACAAGGTCGACCGGTTCACCGATATCTTCCAACTGCCGAATGATCCAGATCGCGTATTCTTCCTTTGTGGCGGTGAAATTTTCAGGGAGTGGCGCGTTGAAGCCTGGCAGGGCCAGGGCAACAAGGTCCTGGCGGGATAGATGCTTGCGGAGTCGATCCCACACTCGAAAGGTGTCAGGGACTCCATGAACGAATACAGCCGGCATACGCTTCTCCTTGCAGATGCTGGCACCTGCAATATCGACATATCGACAATAAGATGCAATGTGTCGGAACATGGATTCAAGGATGCCGAAAAAGATCACCCAAATCGGAATGGAGGCGAGAAAGACTGCAGCCGTTGAGACAGCAACCGTGGTGTTCCTGCGCTACGGATACGCTCGTACCACGATGGCCGAGCTTGCAGCCGCGGCAGAGTTATCACGACCCACGCTGTATGAACTCTTCCCTGGCAAGGATGATCTTTTTGCGGCGGTGATCGAGCATCTCAGCCAGCAGACGATTCGGCAGTACCGTGACATGCTGCCCAGGCTCAAAACCCTGCGCACGAAGCTCCATCACTTCTGCGGAGACTGGGCAACGCATGGCCTTAAGCTGATCGAACGCCACCCGGACGCCAAAGATCTGTTCGATCTTAGATTTCCGGCCGTGCGTCAGATGTATGAGGATTTTATTGTTTTTCTCGTTGAAGTGATATCGAATGAGGATCATTCGACCAAAGTGCCGGTAGAGAAGGTCGTGCGGAACATGGTGTTCTCGCTGCGCGGCCTGAAGGATGCAGCCAGGAATGTCAAACACATGGAAACACTTGTCGAGCTACAGGTGGATGTCTTCCTGGCGACACTGATCTCAACAGGTTAGAAAGCAGACGTGCTAGCAACTGACGAGAGGTGCGTGACCATGGCCCATCCCATCAAGATGCTTTCGTGCGGTTCTGCTCAAAGGCGGCACGGGCCTGTTCT
>CAXTWP010000272.1:0-3014 GCA_964247945.1 uncultured Acidobacteriaceae bacterium
ATCAAACGCGGCCTCACCCTCTCCGAGTACGCCCTCACCCGATTGGAAGACAACCAGATCGTCGCCTCCGCCACCGAAGAGGCCATCTACAACGCCCTCGACCTCGACTGGATTCCCCCCGAACTCCGCGAGAACTGCGGCGAACTCGAAGCCGCCGCCGCGCACACCCTCCCTGCCCTCATCGAGCGCAGAGATATACGCGGCGACCTCCACATGCACACCAACGCCACCGACGGCCGCGACACCATCCGCCGGATGGCCGAAGCCGCCATCGCCCGCGGCCTCCGCTACATCGCCATCACCGACCACTCCAAAAACCTTGCCATGACCAACGGCCTCGACGACGCCCGCGCCCGCGCACACGTCGCTGCCATCCGCAAAGTCGACGCCGAGCTTAGCGAGGAGTTCCACACCCGCACCGGCGCATTCGCCTTTTTGTCTGCAAAAAATCCCGCCCCTTTGGTTGTCATCCCCGAAGGGAATCTGCGTTCACTCTGGGAGAGAGTACAGACCCCCTTCCGCGTCCTCCCCGGCATCGAAGTCGACATCCTCGCCGACGGCACCCTCGACCTCGACGACGCCACCCTCGCCCAGATGGACATCGTCGTCTCCAGCGTCCACTCCCACTTCGCCCAGCACCTCGAGGAGATGACCGACCGCGTCCTCCGCGCGCTTGAGAACCCCTATCTCCGCATCCTCGCCCACCCCACCGGCCGCAAGCTCCTCCGCCGCGAACCCTACGCCATCGACCTCGACCGGGTCCTCCGCCGCGCCGCGAAGCTCGGCATCGCCGTCGAGCACAACAGCGCCCCCGCCCGCGCCGACCTCTCCGACGCCCACCTCCGCCTCGCCAAACACCACGGCTGCAAACTCGTCGTCAACACCGACGCCCACAGCACCGAAGAGCTCGACCAGCTCGCCTTCGGCGTCACCCAGCTACGCCGCGCCTGGCTCACCCCGCAAGACCTCCTCAACACCCATTCCACCGCCGAAGCCCTGCTGGCCAACATGCGCCCCAAGCCTTAACACCACTTGCGGTAGTGCCCTGTCGTCAACTTGCGATATAGCCACAGTTGGGGGTGCAGCAAACTTCACAAACGCTTGCTGGACAGAGTCGGTTTCGACCTCAGGAACCGGTACAGCACCGCACTGGAATCTACGGAACGCAATGGGTATGATGATCCCTTCCTATGGCACAGTCCCAAATGCAAATGTCTCTCAAATACGACGGAACGGCAGTCGACGATGGGACGATGCCAGTAGAGGACGTGATTGTCGCCCTACAAGGGTTCTCAGGTGCTTATGGCAAAGTAGCCTCATCTGTGCTTGCTGAATCAAGTCATGAGATCAGGGTTTCAGCTTTCACAACTGGTTCTTTTGACCTCAACATTGTCGGGTTGATCACTTCGGCGGGGGGACAAGAGGCTCTGCAAGCATTGGGGTATGCTTCTAAAGCGGCAGCCGCCGTATATTCAATAGTCAAAGGGTACATCGAACTTAAGAAGCATGTTAAGTCGAAGCGCTACGAAATTACCATCGAAGGCAGTAATAACACCGTTCTAGTAATCAACGCCGACGGAACTCGCCTAGAGGCTACGCGGGAGAGCATAGAGCTTCTTCAGTCCAAACTTATCGACTCCGACCTAGCAAAGATGGTCAAGCCTCTCGACCAAGGCAGGGTCGATAAGATGAGACTTAGCGCAACTGAAGACGACGAAACATCTTCAACAATCATAACCAGTGATGACAAGATGTCATTTGCTCTTCAATCTGATGGAGAAACCTTTCAGACCGCCACTCTTACCGGTACCCTCATATCGAACAACAAAGACACGCGAAAAGGTACTTTTGCTACTGGTGCCAGCGAGCGCGTCCCATACCATTACATAGGGAAGCAGCCAGAGCTCTTTCAAGCAACATATGCATTCTCTGGAAGTGTTAGGGTTTCTGGCACGGCGTATTTTGATGAAAATCTCAAGCTAAAACGGATTGATATTACAGATGCAGTGAGGATTCAGCGCGATCTGGATCTAAGCTCCAATAGTCCTAGAACTACCTAGTAGCCGTGTTCCCACCTTCGCGACAGTCGCACCGTCGCTAACGTGGGCCTTGCGCGCCCAACCTCCCCAACTCCGAATGCCATCCTCTACCCAGCCGCCCGGAGCCGCCATGCAGACCACCATCGGTCCTCCGGAAAGCGAACTCGAAGCCCTCCACGCTCTCGCCAAAGCCCGCCACCTCAGCCGGCTTCGCGCCACGTTTCTCCGCCCATGCCCGTATCTCTTCGTGATCCTGCGTCGTCTGCGCCAATGCCGTCGCTTCACCTCCCACCGCTACATGATTACGTGCTGGGCCGCTTGGACGCCGCATTGCGGCGATGGTCACCTCTTGCCAGCCAATTTACACTCCCGCAAGGCCGCACCCAGGCGATTCTCTTCGGCAAACGATGGCGACAACCGTCAACGCATTGCCCGTTCTGCACCGCCGCATCAATGCGAGTACGCCCAGGCCCGGTAGGTCGCCACGCCCATCCACCTAAACGCGCTATCCTTAGGCTGTGGCCAGTTCCGCGACAACCGACCAGATCCTCGCGCCTAGAGCGGTTATCGCCGGACAAGCGGTCGCGGCATCGGTCTTAGCCGATTACGCCACCCTTTTCAAACTTCGCGTCTCCACCATGGTCGTTATCACCGCCGGCGCGGGCTTCTATCTCGGCAGCCTGCGCAGCGGCATCAGCCCCTTCCACGCCGGTCTTGTACAAGCGCTTTTCGGCATCGCCGTTGTCACCTGCGGCTCGAGTGCCCTCAACCAAGCCCTCGAACGCAAAACCGACGCCCTGATGCGAAGGACCGCCAAACGCCCCATGGCCGCCGGGCGAATCGGCTTTGTGCATGGCCTGGTCCTCGGGTTCACGGCCGTCTTTTTCGGTTCGCTCTACCTCGCCTACATCACCAACCCGCTCACCGGCACCCTGACACTTCTTACCGCCATCGGCTACGTCGCTATCTATACGC
>CAXTWP010000272.1:3024-4476 GCA_964247945.1 uncultured Acidobacteriaceae bacterium
CTATACGCCACTTAAACGCTTTACCACCGTCAACACCTTCATCGGGGCGTTTCCGGGCGCGCTCCCGCCGCTCATCGGCTGGACCGCTGTACGCGGGGTGATGGAGTGGCCCGCCGTCGCGCTCTTCGCCATCCTCTTCGTCTGGCAGTTTCCCCACTTCATGGCCATCGGCTGGATGTACCGCGAGGACTACGCCCGCGCCGGAATCCGGCTTACCCCCACTCTGCCGAACACCGCCTACGCCGCCCGTTCCACTGCTGTTCAGGCCCTCTTCTACGCCATTCTGATGGTCCCGGTCAGCCTCTGGCCGGTTGCACTAGGCGTCGCCGGAACTTCCTACGCCATCGCCGCCACGCTGCTCGGCCTTGGTTATCTCGCCTCCACCCTGCGCTTCGTCCGCATCGTCCGCCATCCGGCTGGCCCGGATGCCCGCAATCTTCTCCGCGTCTCCGTTCTCTACCTTCCTTTGCTCCTCGCCGCCATGATGCTCGACGCCCAAGGACGCCTGCTTTTCTAACCATGCCGACCCTCGTCACCCCACCGCTCGCCAACCTCCGCACCCCGCCCGCCGTCATTGCGACCATCCTGGTCGCTAGCGCCGCCGCCAGCGCACTTATCTGTTATCTGGTCTACTTCCACGCCCCCACAGACGTCTCGGGCACCCACCTGCGCTCCCTCCCGTTCCTCAACGCGATTTTGAACGCGCTCTCGACCATCGCCCTCCTTGCCGGGTTCATCTTCATCCGTTCGCGCCGGATCACGCGCCACCGCATGGCCATGTTTACAGCGTTTTTCTTCTCGTCAATCTTCCTCGTCTCCTATCTACTCAACTTCACCCTCCACGGTGAGACGCACTTCAACCGCCTCTCCCCCTGGTGGCCCTTCTACTGGAAGCTGCTCGCCACGCACATCCTCTGCTCCGTCATCGCGCTCCCCCTCATCCTCATCACGTTCTTCCTTTCGCTCACCGGCCGCTTCCCGGCGCACAAACGCCTCGCCCGCTACACCTTTCCTATCTGGCTCTACGTCTCCGTCACTGGCGTTATCGTCTACATCATGCAGGCGGCCATCCGCTGATGCCCTTGCAGAAAGACACCAAGCAGCTCCTCCGTACCGGCCTCTATATATTCGGTACCGGAGCCGTCTCGGTCGCGCTGATGTTCTGGGCCTTCGGAGGCGTCGGGAAACAGGGCCCTCACACCAACGGCGGATGGCTCACCCTCATGATTGCCATGGGCTGCCTGCCCACCGGCGTGCTGACCCTCACCCTCGCCCTGCTGAAGCTAGCGGGCGAGCTCCGCCGCCGATAGCGATGTTACTGCCCTAAACCTGCTTTCGCGACGATTGGTAAGCTCCGCGAAGATCCGCCCGCCGACACCGTATACTCCCCCGGCAGCCACTCCCAGGCATCTTTATCCATGTCATAGCTCGCCAGCGCCAGCGGCTCCATCG
>CAXTWP010000273.1:0-337 GCA_964247945.1 uncultured Acidobacteriaceae bacterium
GAATACTATTGGCGGTGGCTACGCCCATGCACATAATCGCACCCATCAGGGCGGGAACGCTGAGTGTCGTTTGGGTGACAAAGAGAAACAGTACGATGCCGGCCAACGCCGCGGGCAGGGCAGTAATGATGATAAAGGGGTCGAGCCAGGACTGGAAATTGACCACGATCAACAGGTAGACGAGCACAATGGCGAAGGCCAGACCGGCAATCAGGCCGAAGTAGGACGAGTTCATCGTCTCGATTTGGCCGCGCACGCGCAGGAAACTGCCACGCGGTATCTCCTTTTTGTGGCGGTTGACGATCTTTTGTATGTCGCGACCGACGGCGCCGAGGTC
>CAXTWP010000273.1:347-2726 GCA_964247945.1 uncultured Acidobacteriaceae bacterium
TTCTGTGCTTGGGTTGGGCGGGCGCGCCGGCGCCGCGCCCGCGCGCTTGCACGTTGCCGTAGATGTCGAGCGTCCGTCGAATGTTGTAGTGATTAATGACGGGCATCTCGGCTTCGCGGCTGATGTTGGCCACGTCGGCCAAGATCTCGGCCTGGCGCGCGCCGGGGGCGGAGAGGGGAATGTTCTGCAGGTCGCTGAGCGACTGGATGTCGTACTGCGGAGTCTGCGCAACCATGTTATAGTTTACACCATTTTTGAAATTCAGGTAGAACATGGGCGTAAGCTGCGAACTGCCGCTGAGCATGTTGACGATGCTTGATCCCACATCGCGCTCCGAGTACCCGCCCTGCCCAGCTTTAGTGCGGTCGATGGCAATATTGAGCACGGGATAGTCGTCCGGCTGCTGGATTCGGAGGTCAACCAATCCCGGCACCTGACGCAGTTCGGCGAGCACCTGGTTGGCCACCGCGCGGTTTCCGGCAATGTCGGTGCCTTCAAACTGTACGTCGATGGGAGAGGGCAGCCCGAAATTGAGGATCTGCGTTACGATGTCAGCCGGCAGAAAGTAGAAGACTGTCCCGGTAAACTGCCCCGGCAGCGTGTCGCGCAGCCTGGCTACATAGTTTGCGGTGGGATGGTGGTCCTCCTTGAGAGACACCTGGATGTCCGCGTCGCCGGAGCCGAACAGGCCGGAGGTGGCATGCTGAGTATTGAGCGTGCTGTAAGGAAGGCCGATGTTGTCAAGGATATTGTCGACCTCGGCCTCGGGGATCTGTTTGCGAATCTCCTGTTCGACGAGGTCGCAGAGCTTTGCGGTCTCCTCGATGCGGGTGCCGCTCTTGGCGCGCACGTGGAGGATGAACGAGCCGTTGTCGGTGCTGGGGAAAAAGTTCTGTCCGAGGAATGGGACCAGAATGAAGGCGCAGAGACAGGCGAGCAGGAAGATGGGTACAAAGAAGACACGCGCTTCCACCAGCCGGCCGAGCAGGTTCTCGTAGCCGCCGCGCACGCGCTCGAAGCCGCGATTGAACGCGCGCTGGAAACGCGCCAGCGGGTTGCGCGAGGGCACCGCATGGGCGTCGTGCTCCTTCAGCAGGTACATGGCGAGGGTCGGCACCAGGGTGCGCGAGAGGATGTAGGAGGCAAGCATGGCGAAGACCACTGCCTCCGCCAGCGGCACGAAGAGATAGCGCGCCACGCCGCTGAGGAAGAACATCGGCAGGAAGACGATGCAGATGCAGAGCGTTGAGACCAGCGCGGGAACGGCAATCTGGGCCGCGCCCTCGAGGATGCCGTCGTTGAGCGCCCGGCCTTCTTCAAGATAGCGCTCGATATTTTCGATGGTGACGGTCGCGTCGTCGACGAGGATGCCGACCGCCAAGGCAAGGCCGCCGAGGGTCATGATGTTGATTGTCTGGCCGAGCAGGCCGAGCACGATGACGGAGGTCAGGATCGACAGCGGAATGGAGACGGCAATGATGACCGTGCTGCGCCAGCTGCCCAGGAACAACAGGATCATCAGTCCGGTGAGGACCGCCGCGATGATCGCCTCGCGAATGACGCCGATCACCGATCCGCGCACAAAGATGGACTGGTCACCGATGGGAGTGATTTTCAGCTCTGGCGGCAACGTCTGTTGCAACACCGGCAGCAGCGCGCGCACACCGGCTACCACATTCAGCGTGGACGCATTTCCCGACTTCAGGACGACCGCTAGAACGCCGCGGCGCCCATCCTGCCGGACGATGTTCGTCTGGGGAATGCTGCCGTCCGCAATCGAAGCGACATCGCGGACGTAAATGGTCGTGCCGTTCACCTGCTTGAGCGGCAGATTGCGCAGCCCTTCAAGCGTCACCGGCGAGGAGTTCAGATGGACGTCGTACTCATCCATGCCGATCTTGGCGGTGCCGCCCGGCTGGACGATGTTCTGCTGCGCCATCGCGTTGAGCACGTCAATCGGCGAAAGGCCTTCAGCCTGGAGCGCCTTGGGGTTGAGATTGATCATGATCGACCGCTGCTTGCCGCCGTAGACGTTCGGCACGACAGCGCCGGGCACGGTGACCAGTTGCGGACGCACAAAGTTGAGGCCGATGTCATTCAATTGCTGCTCATCCAGCCCCTGCCCCGACAGTCCAAGTTGCAGGATCGGAACGCTCGATGCGGAAAAGTTGATGATCTGCGGTGGAAGAATCCCAGGAGGCAGCTGCCGAAGTTCGAACTCCGACGCGCTTGATACCTGAGCGTTCGCCGTAGATAGACTGGCACCGGGCTGCAGGTACACCTTAATGATGACCTGACCGTTGTAAGTGGTCGATTCCATGTGCTGGATGTTATCGACCAGCGTCGTCAACACCTTTTCAAACGGCGTGGTGACGCGGC
>CAXTWP010000273.1:2736-4436 GCA_964247945.1 uncultured Acidobacteriaceae bacterium
CTCCAGTTCCTCAGGGTTCAGCCCGGTATATTGCCACGCGATTGAAATGACAGGAATGTCAATGCTGGGGAAGATGTCGGTTGGGGTATTTAGAATCACAACCGGGGCGGCGATGAGGATAAGGATCGCCAGCACGATAAACGTGTAGGGCCGGGTTAGTGCAATCTTTACGATCCACATGTTTCATGCTCCCTGGCAACGCTCGGTTTAGATAACGCCTCACCATGCCGTCCTTAGTGTGAGGCGTACGGATACATACAAGAATAGACACTTCCGTTCGATTCGGATTTCACGGGTATAAATGGAACCAGCTATCGGAGAAACCGATAGCTCATTTATACTTGAAGCCATGGAGCTGCGCCACCTCCGCTACTTCTGCGCGGTCGCGGAACAAGGAACCTTCTCGAAGGCCGCCAAGCTGCTGCATGTGTCTCAGTCGGCCATCAGCGAACAAATTGCGGATCTTGAACGCGAACTTGGCGGCATGCTGCTCGACCGGCATCCACGCCGGACCTCCCTCACTCCACATGGCAGGCTTTTTCTGGCTGAAGCTCATAACACCCTCACTGCCGCGAATAGCGCCGTTGAGATTGCCCGCCGTTCGTTTCAGGGCGAAGCCGGCACCCTTTCTATCGGTTTCTTCCTTTGGGGAGCCGGTGACTTCTTTTCCCGGATCATCCGTGAGTACCGCAAGCTCTACCCACATATCGCTCTGACGCTCAATGAGATGCATACCCAGTTGCAAATGGAAGCGCTTACCTCCGGTCGCATCGACGTCGGTTTTACCCGTCCGCTCGAACCGCCCTTTGACCGCTCCCTGCGCGCCGAACTTCTCTACCACGATCCGATCGTGGTTGCGTTGCCGCGCGAGCACCCACTAGCCGGCAAGCCGATCGCCATCGCCTCACTCGCCGCCGAACGGTTCATCATGTGCGAACGCCAACTCACGCCTACCCTCTTTGACAGCATTCT
The DNA here is from genome assembly GCA_964247945.1 of uncultured Acidobacteriaceae bacterium. Taxonomy (GTDB): domain Bacteria; phylum Acidobacteriota; class Terriglobia; order Terriglobales; family Acidobacteriaceae; genus Edaphobacter. The sequence continues at coordinate 3,709 of CAXTWP010000273.1, forward strand.
GGCTCTCTGCTCCGCCGCCGGGTTTGCTCCCGCCGTCACGCACCAGTCGTCCGGCTGGCCCTGCGTCCTTACGCTGGTCGAGTCCGGAGAGGGAATTGCACTTGTACCCTCAGGCGTCCGTTATCTGGCGACGCCGGGCATTGTCTTCTCGAAGCTTGCCCCCGAAGCCACGCACGTGGGGATTTCCGTCGCGTGGAATCCGGAACGCGAGTCTCCGGTTCTTCAACAGTTTTTGCAACTTGTGGGCAAAATCAACCCACGCATCCGGAAGATGCACCGCGCAGATTAGCTTGTTGGTCCCTCTACTCCTCGGTTGCGCCTTTGTGTCCCGCCAGCTTCTCGGGCATGTCCGCCAGCACCCAGGTCATCACCGCCCAATGACGCCACGTTCTTGCGAAACTCGATAGGGTTCACCTTGTCGAGCGTGTCGGCTTCGGTGTGATGCCAGTCGAAGTAGTGCGCCGCCGTGGTCTCTTCGCCCAGTCCGGGGACACCATCGGCCATCAGCGGCTCAATGTCCGACCCGCCGCCCCCCGCAGTCACTTTGTCCGCGCCTATAGGCTTCAGTAGCGTGCTGACCTGCTGCAGCAGCTCGAGCGAATGCTGCTCCGCCGGCTCAAGCTTCGGCGGCGCGGGCGCTTGGCCGCCGGGACCGGCCCGCCGCCCGCCGCCCGCCGAGCCATAGCCATAGCCCACGGGCGTCTCCGCGCCGCCGTCCATCTCAATGG
>CAXTWP010000274.1:0-4411 GCA_964247945.1 uncultured Acidobacteriaceae bacterium
AGTACACCTACTTCCCCTTCGGCGGAGGCAGCCGCCAGTGCATCGGCGAGGCTTTCGCCTGGATGGAGGGCACGCTGTCGCTCGCCACCCTCGCGCAGAAGTGGCGCTTGCGCTTCGTGCCGACTTACCCGATTGAACTGCAGCCCAAGATCACCCTCCGCCCCAAACACCCTATGATGATGCAGCTGCTGCCGCGCTGATTTCCTCACTTCACACAGTGCGACTTCCCGGTGCTGATCCTGCGATGGATGGAGCGAACGGTCATTCTTGCGCACCGCCAGAATCGATCGCGGCCTTTAACCTTCAGCGAGGTGAGCGAGGTATTGCGTTGGGGAAAGCACTCTGACGCCATCCCTGAAAGCGCCAGCAACACGGTCTCATCGTTCGGTACGGTCTCCAAGGCTCTTGAACCCCGCATTCTAAACTCCCGCAGCGAACCTGATAAGGGTTGCTGGTGACCCCTGAACCAGGAACGATCGTCTCTCGGAGGTGGACAGTTTACTGATTGAAGGGACTTCCTTTCCGAAATACGATATATCGTTAGCGATCCAGCCTGTTGAGGGATGGAGAGGCATTCAACAGGCCGTACTGAATCGTCCGTTCAAGGGTGGCTAAGAGTCCCCTTCTCTCAAATCTGAGCTTCTGCACCATCCACGAACAGCTCGACCCCATTCACAAAACTGGCATCGGCCGATGCCAGGAACAGCGCCGTAGAAGCTATCTCCTCGGGCCGTCCCATAGAACCTCGCGGAACCCGGGATGCGAGGTACCGCTTGCCCTCCGCACCGTACGGATCGAGGAGCGGCGTGTCGATAGTCCCTGGGCTCAGCACGTTTACACGAATATGGCGGTCCTTCAACTCCGCTATCCAGGATCGGGCAAAGGCGCGGAGTGCGGCCTTGCTTCCTGAATAAACGCTCAGTGCAGGAAAGCCCTTCATCGGCGCAATCGAGCCATTCAAAATAATTGAGCCGCCATCCGAAAACAAGGGCAGAGCCTTTTGCACCGTAAAGAGCGCGCCTCGGGTGTTCACGCCAAAGGTTTTGTCGAAATGTTCTTCTGTGATCTCGCCAAGCTTGATCAACTCGCCTCCCCCAGCACTCACAAAGAGGATGTCGATCCTGCCCTTTTCGCGTTTCACAGTTTCGTACAACCGATCCAGATCGTCCAGTTTTGCTGCATCACCTTGGACTGCGGTGACGTTGTCTCCAATTGACGCAACCGCCTCATCCAGTTTGTCCTGGCGACGTCCGGTAATGAAGACGTACGCGCCCTCCTCGACAAACAGCTTGGCCGTGGCGAGCGCCATCCCCGAAGTTGCTCCTGTAATGACTGCAACCTTCCCGTCTAACTTTCCCATCGGATTTTTCCTCTGTCAGTTTCAGTGCTTTCAGTCTCATGTGCAGTGATTGCAACGGGTCGCTGCCCAACAATCAGCAGTGACAAGCATGTTCTATAGTTCCACTATAACGAACTATGGAACTAACGGTTATTATGCGATAGTCTGAGAGGAAAGACAAGATGCGACCGCTTCTTCATCCCGCGATTGAAGACGTCTCTATCGAGTCGGTGCTCCACGCTTTAGCCGATCCGGTACGTGTAGCCATCTGTGCCGAGTTGTCTGGCCCAGGATGCACGGCCAATTGTTCTTCGTTTCAAGAGATTGCGAATCAGCCCATTCCGAAGTCCACCCTCTCACAGCATTTCCGCATTCTGCGTGAGGCGGGACTCATCCGCAGCGAGCGTCGCGGCGTGGAGGTACTTAACTCTTCCCGATTTGCCGAAATCGACGGCCGATTTCCCAACCTGCTCAAGTCGATCGTGAACGCATACAAACTTCAGATTGAAGAGAGACAAGCACACCCCGGCAAGAAGAAGCGTAAGGGTGTGAGCTCATAAAGCTGACAGCAAAAGTCTTCTGCTGATCCCGTCCCCAGCAGACTACGGTAAAGGCCATTCTGTTTATTCCTCCGGGAGAACGTTCTCCGCATCGATCCCACCTTGGTTTCAGGGACCAGGTCGCCGCGGCTTCACGCGAAACTTTTCCTTCCCAATTTTGTTGCCATTTGGCCGCTTCCACGCTACCGTGGACACCTTGCCGCAGAGCAGCACACGGGCCCGTCTGTTTACGCTTCCAAGGAGAACGCCATGACCACACTTTCGCCCGGTTCGCAGCCGCCGCCCGCGTATGAGCAGGTGATTGTGCCGCCCGTGCCGCAGGCCGCCTCGGCGTATCCGCCCGCGCCCTCGAACGTCTATGCGCCGCCGAAGCCGGGCAACACGGTGCTCAAGATCGTGCTGATTGTGGTTGGCGTCTTTGTGCTTCTGGGCGTGCTGGTGGCGGCGGTGATCGGGTTCGGCGCGTACAAGCTCTCGAAGGCGGTCAATCTCCACAAGGACGGCGGCGTCCGCATTTCCACGCCGGGCGGCGACATTACCGCCGGGGACAGCGTCTCGGTCAGCATCGCGGACCTCGGCCTGCCCGACTACCCGGGCGCTCACCGGTCCGCCGGTGGGATGCGGATGAAAACGCCCAGCGGCTCGCTGATGACGGCTACCTTTACCATGGCGGATTCGGTCGAGGATGTAGTCGGTTTCTACAAGGGCAAGATGGGCGAGGCCGCCTCGGTGGTGGAGACCGGCAGCGGCACCATGCTCACCGGCGGCGGGAGCGGCCACGAGAAAAAGGTCGTAACGATCACACGCGACGGGAACCACACCAAGATCGCGATCGTGCACACGACCAGCCTCCAATAGACCGCGCAACGCAGCCTTCCTGCCGTGCCTGCCACGCGGTACACTGGAGCCGTAGCAAGGGAGACCGCATGTCCACCAAGGCTGTAGAGATCGTGCCCGAAGCGCCGGTAGAGGGAGCCGTCGTAAAGTCCCCTCCGGACGCGGAGACGCCGCTTGAGGGCTTTGCTTCGATCTGTTTCATGCTGGCGGTCTATCTCTTCCTTACGGCCTTTGTTTTTCAAAACTTTCAGATCCCTTCGGCCTCGATGGAGAAGACGCTGCTGATCGGGGACCATCCTTTTGTCGATCGCGTCAGCTTCGCGCCGCCGTCGAAGTGGTTCTCCTTTCTGACGCCGTCGCGGGAGATACGCCGGGGTGACGTGATCGTCTTCTTCAAGCCGAACCCGGAGACGCCGGACCTGATCCTGGTCAAACGGGCGATCGGCATCCCGGGGGACCGGATTCATCTGCGCGATGGGATCGTTTACCTCAACGGAGTTGCCCAGAATGAGCCGCAGGCCGGTAAGCCGCGAAACGACGGTGTTCCGCAGGACTTCTATAACGCTTACCGCGACGACTTCCCCTCCATCCCGGCGAGTACCGATTACGGAGCAACGGAAACCTGGGCCATTGACGAGCCGAGCCATATTCAAGGCGATGATCTTGTGGTGCCTCCGGGCAAGGTCTTCGCGATGGGCGACAATCGCACCGAGTCGCTTGACGGGCGCTACTGGGGTTTTGTGCCGCGCGAGAATATTCTGGGGCGGCCGCTGTTCATCTATTGGTCATTCAAGACGCCGGCGGATGAGATTGAGAAGACCGGTATCGGACAGCGCATCGCCTTTATGGTCCACGTGGTCACACACTTTCTGACCGAGACCCGCTGGGACCGCACCCTGCACGTGGTGCGATAGCGACAGGCAACGTGCCGCTTCCCGCCACCTTCAACGACTTTCTCGGCAACTCTGCCGCCGTGGAGCACCTGCGCACCGCGATCGCGGGCGGTCGGCTGCCGCACTCGCTGATCTTGAGCGGACCGGCGGGCTCAGGTAAATACACGCTTGGATTGATGCTGGCGATGGCGGTCGAATGCGAGCGCCAGCCGCGCGATCTGTGGTCGAACGGACAGTCGCTGGCGGGCTTTTGCGGCGTCTGCCGGAACTGTACGCGAATCGCCGCCGCCGCCGATCTGGAGGAGCAAGTTGCCGCCGCCGTCGTCGTCCGCGAGGAGATGCGCGACGTGGACAAGAAGGACACGCGCGTGCTGATCCAGCCGCATCCGGACGTGCTGATCCTGCCGCCCGATCCGCCGCAGCTGCTGATCAAGCTGGGTCAGGTGCGGACGCTGATCCAGCGAGCGCAGTATCTTCCTTCGGAGGCACCGCGCAAGATCTTCATCCTTACCGCCGCGAGCTTTATGAAGGAGGCGGCCAACTCGCTGCTGAAGGTGCTCGAGGAGCCGCCGGCGTATGCCCATTTGATCCTTCTGGCGGAGAACCCTGGGGAGCTGCTGCCAACGATTCGCTCTCGCTGCGCGACGGTTCGGCTGGGAGCGTTGCCGGTCGAGGAGATCGAGATGCTGCTTGCGGACCGCCGCCCCGATGTGCCGCCAAAGCAGCGAACCTTGATCGCGCGGCTTGCGCAAGGGGCCGCCGGGAAGGCGCTCGGCTTCGAT
>CAXTWP010000275.1:0-4407 GCA_964247945.1 uncultured Acidobacteriaceae bacterium
GTCGTCCCATAGCGCATAGTCCTTCGGCGGCGAAACAGCCGGGTGATACCAGAAAGCGTGCAGCATGTTCGGGTCGGCCGCCATCTTCTTCGGCATAAAGCTCAGTTCGACAAACGGCCGCACCCCGTTCGCCAGCAGCCCATCATAAATCTCATCCACATACGCAAAGTTATAGACCGAAGCATCGTGCGCCGCCTCCGCGCTCAGACCGGGGTTCTTGACTGTCCGTCCAGGATCGTACACCCCCACCTCATCCATCAGGATGCCGTGAAAACGGACCATCTTGAAGTCCGTCGCCTCTTTCACCGTCCGCAGGTCGCGCCGATAGCTCTCCCGCAGCGAAAGGATCGCCCGCCCCGACCCAAACGTCTGCTCCCAGAAGTGCGGAAACGGCTGCGTCGGCGCCGCCGCGTCAATCGTCAGTCTCTCCTGCCCCAAAGCTCCTAGCGCAAACACCGCGGAAAATCCGATCACCGCCAAAGGTAATCTCAACCTGCGCATTGCAAACCCTCTCAGTTCCTAAACAACAGTGCGTGCCCCCATGTCGAGGGCACGCACTCCACCCTACGCGTGCACGGTTCAGCTTAGAAGCTGAATCGCGCCTGCAGGTTGACGATGCGCCCAGCCAGTCCCGCGCCCGTACCGCTCACCTGGCCGAAGTTCGAAAGCAGGATGTTGGTCACCAGGGCTCCGGAGCTGAGGTTTGTCTGGTTGAACAGATTGAACGCGTCGGCCCGGATCTCAAACCGCGCACTCTCCCCCAGCACCGGTGCCTTCGGCAAACCAAAGGACTTGGTCAGCGTCGCGTCGAGGTCCTGATACCCCGGACCATCGAATGAGTTGCGCGCCACGCCCGGCAGTGTCGGCAAGCCCGTAGCAAAGCCGCTGCTCCCCCCGATCGGAGCAATCGGGTTGACGAAGTAAGGCGACGCGGTGCCGCCACTCGGAATGGCCGGGAAGTTCACGTTAGGCCGGCCGTCCTCGAACGCATTGTTGCTGTGGTCATGCCCGGCGTTGTTGTTGTAGGTAGCCGGGCGCAACGTGTTGTAGTTGCTGGAAGCATAATAAAGATTGCCGCCGGGCACGTTGTAGACAGGCGTAAACGGAAATCCCGTGTGGAAGTTGTAGATGCCGCTGACCGTCCATCCCCCGGCAATCTTCTCTAGTACGCTGTTGCCGTGGAAGAAGACCGGTTGCCACAGCCCATACAGCTTCACCGCCTTGCCGTAGTTGAAATCCGACCGGCCATACGCCAGATCGGGGCGGTAAGGGTACGGATCCTGGTAGTACGGCCCCGAACCCGTATCCATCGTCTTCGCCCACGTAAACTCCGCGTCGAACAGGAAGTGGTGCGCCATCTGGTGCTTCAAGCCCAGCAGCAGGGAATTGTTCGTTGAGTGACCGGTGTTCGCGTAGTAGTCAATGTTGTTCACCAGCGGGTTCTGCGCTTCTCCCGCGGCAAACCCGTTGACATACAGCTGCGACTGCACAATCAAGTGCCGCGACAGGCTGCCCTGGTATCCAACCGACGCTACCAGCTGGTGCCCGAGATCGAGCTGCGTGTCCAGCGAGAAATGCTCCGTATAGATGGTCGGCTGGTTCGCCTGGAACGCCGTGACCGTCGCCCCGCCTGAAGTAGGCAGGTTCGCCGAGTTGAAGCCACCTACCGCATGCGGGTTCGCGGGGTATCCAAACAGCGAGTTGGAGTTCGCCGCCACCGAGTACACAATGCGCGGGTCGATCGTCGTCGGGCTGCCGCTGTTGAAGCCGACATTCAGTACATCCGGCGGATTGCTGCCTGCGTTTCCGGAAATCGCAATCTCCGTTTGGTTGAAGTTTAATCCATAGCCCCCGCGCACCACCCCCTTGCCGTGCAGCATGGCCGGGCTGAAAGCAAAGCCGAACTGCGGCCCGAAATTGCCCTTCTGCGCGTTGGTCAGATTACCCCCGCGGCGAACGTACAGGCTGGTGAACGTCGTCGCGCCGCTGCCCAGAACGACCGCGTTCAGGTTGTTCTCCTTCGACGAGAGCGGCCCGAAGTAAGAGTAGCGCATCCCGAGATTCAAGGTCAGATTCTGCCGCGCCTTCCAATCGTCCTGTGCAAAAAATCCATACAGGTCTTCACGGTTGTCCTGCCGGTTCGTTGTAGGCGTACCCGTAGCAGGGTTGAAGCTGCCGCTCTCCGCCTCCGGAGCATCGTTCAGAAAATCCCAGATGTTATAGAAGTTGTAGCTCGGACGCGCCGAATACGTAGGATTGTTCAAATAATAGAGCCGGGTTACATCCCCACCGAATTTGACGCTGTGGTTGCCGGCGATCTTCGTCGCAACATCTTTATACGTATAGGTGTGCTGGTTGAAGTCGCTGGGCCCAGGTGCACCGAAATAGTTCAATTGAAAACTTCCCGTTGTGTTCCCCTGCGACTGGGGCAGACCGAACGGCTCCTGCGGATTGGTGTTGATCTCGTTCCACCGCCAGCCCGCATCGTTCGCCCTCGCCTCGTTCAGAAACGTCGGCGAAAAGACGTGGTTCCAGATCAGCGAATACGCATCGTTGGTCTGCGCATGGTGGTACAGGTTATACGGACGCACCGTGCCGTTGTAGCTGGTGCGCGTCAGCGGCACCCAGTAGATCGCAAACGCCAGATGGTCGGCCTTGGTCACATCGCTGTCGAGCCGCCCGTTGTACTGGTCCCCGATCGCTGCACTCGGATTCACCGTGTTGAACAGCGCCACATCAGCCACATTCGCAAGGCCGCCGCCCACGCCCGGGTTGGTGGTGCTCTTCCACGAAAGGTCCTGCGTGCCCAACGTCTGCTTCAGCGGCGAGCCAAGGTTCAATCCCTGGCCTACGATCTGGTGGCAGTTCACGCCCTCCGTCAGCCCGGCCTGTGCACAGGTCTGGTCGACGATCGACGACGCCGCCACGCCCGCACCGGCGAACGACAGGTACTTCGCCGCGATGCTCCCGGTAGGTGCAAGCCCCTCGAACGCGCTCGTCTCATACCATCCCGTACCGGTGGTTGACGAGTTATCGCGCTGCGTCTCGTAAGCGAAGAATGCGAACAGGCGGTTCTTCAGGATAGGTCCGCCCACGCTGCCGCCATACTGGTTCGCGCGCGTCGTATCGCGCTGCAGTCCGCGCTGCGCCGGTGTGCCAGGATTGAACGTGCCGGAGCCGTTGTATCGCTGATAGGCGTTCAAGCCCGGCCGGCTTGCGCGAAAGAACAGGCTGCCGTGGATATCGTTCGTTCCCGTCTTCGAGGTCACCTGGATCTGCGCACCGGAAAACCGGCCATTCTCGGCATCGTAGCCGTTCGAGAGCACCTTCACATTGCCCACGGAATCCTCGGTCGGCGTAATGATCGAGGTCCCGCCCCACACCGCGCTGACCGTGCTGATGCCGTCGATCTGGATGCCGTTCGTCTCATATTGGCCGCCATTGGCGTTGGCCTGCGGCCCGTTCTCCGTCGCGAAGATGCCCGTTCCGCTGCCGCTCGGCCCCTGGCTGCCGCCCGGCCCCTGGCTACCCGGAAGGTTGTTGCCCGCACCTGAGCCCGAGCGCGAAGCGTCTCCGAACACTCCCGGCGCAAGCTGTACCAGCTGGAACACATCGCGCCCGGCCGACGGCAGGTGCTGGATCTCATTCGCGTCCACAGTGCCTGAGATCGAAGCCGTCTCCGTCTCGACCGGGTTGGTCTGGTCGCCCGTCACCGTCACCGTGGTATTGGTCTCGCCGACCGCCAGCTGCACATTCACCGCATTGCTCTGCTCGGGTGTAATCCGCACGTCCTGGATCAACTGCGGGCTGAACCCCGTCGCCTTCGCGGCCAGCGTGAAGTGGTCTGGCGGCAACGCGTTGAAGTTGTAAACACCGCTCGCGTTCGAGGTCGCGGTCAGCACGCGGCCCGTGTCCGTGTCGGTCAGCGTCAGCGTCGCGTTCGGCACCACCGCGCCCTGCGGGTCCGTGATCGTCCCCTGGATCGACGCCCGAAATTGCGCCGACGCGGTCGCGCAGAGAAACGTGATCATGCAGAGCAGGAACACTTTGGAACGATGAAAGAGAGGAGTTTGTTGCACGTTGCCTCCAAGTGCGATAGGCTCGCGGCCGACGATTGCTTCGCGCGCAAAAGAGCAGTCTTCCCTCGTGGGATAAGGCGCGCAAACAAGTCAATCGTTGATCCGTCGAGACTATGCTCCCCGATGAGAGGTCATGTCAATCGACAAGGATGCACCCCTCTCCACAGACCCGTTGACCGGCTAGGTTCTCCCGGCGGCAACCGATCGCGCAAGGAAATTCGCCGCGATGACAACCCGCTGCGCGCCGCCCGCATTAAGGTAGGCTGTTGACAGCGTTTTCTCGAAAGGCCGCGCTCCATGCTCTCCCGCCGCACCCTTCTCTCTATGC
>CAXTWP010000276.1:0-4401 GCA_964247945.1 uncultured Acidobacteriaceae bacterium
CGCCAGTACCCTTGCGAACTACAACATCCGCTACACCTATCCCGCCAGCCGGCCTTCGGTTGAGGACATCCGCCAGAAGTTGGGGCTTGCCGACCAGGAAGTCGTCATCACCCCTTTGCCACGCAATTCTTCTTCCTCCGTACTCTCCTGAAACGAAGGTAACTTCTCGATTGTCCCGCGGTTACCCACCGTGTGCCCAATCGTGTAGTTGATACCGGCTGCGGGTATATGCGCGGCCTTGCTTGACTGCTACTTTCGTAACTGTAAGCAGAAGTCAATGATTGAACCCAAGAGGCCCCAAATGAACTTCAAGAGCATCGTTGCCGTAATCGCCCTGAGCGCCGCATCCACCCTCGCCGCCACTGCCAGCCCCATCACCGGTTCCATCGGCTTCGGTGGAAACGGAAGCTACAACGCTTCCACCAACACGTTTACGGCGGGATCGGAGATCGGCGATACCGGCGGCAACGCCTACGTCGATAAGACCACCGCCAACGCGAGCGATAGCCTCAGCGTGTTTACGATGTTCAATGCCGCCAACTTTTACAACTTCAACACCGCAAAGTTGGGCACGGGCGTTGAAGTCTTCCACATCGTCGAGAAAGGCGTCACGCTGTCGCTTGAACTCACCAGCTTCCTCAAAGACGGCACCGACCCAGCGGGTCCTGGGTTCACCGGCACCGGCGTGCTCAGCGAGACGGGCTATGACGACACAGCTGCCACGTTCTCTCTGAACACGGACTCGGGCGCCGCCACCTTCACCACCTTCAGCACCATCGCGGCTACTCCGGAGCCTTCCTCGCTGCTTCTTCTCGGTACGGGCGCTCTCGGCGCGGCGGGTATGATGCGCCGCCGCTTCATGACGGCAGTCTCCGCGTAACTTACCGGCAGCAACTGTACCGGGCGGGGAGCGATCTGCTCCTCGCCCTTCTTTCTGGATCAGAGCGCCCGCGCGGCTTCCTTGGCGAAGTAGGTTACGATGAAGTCCGCGCCTGCCCGCCGTATCCCAAGCAGCGACTCCAGCATCGCCCGCTTCGGCTCCAGCCACCCTCGCGCGAACGCCGCCTGTAGCATCGCGTACTCTCCCGAGACCTGATACGCTCCCAACGGCAAGTCGTGGCGCTCGCGAGCCGCGCGGACTACATCGAGATACGGCATCGCCGGCTTCATCAGGATCATGTCGGCACCCTCCGCCACATCCTGATCGATCTCCCGCATCGCCTCGCGCACGTTTGCGCCGTCCATCTGGTAGCTGCGCCGGTCGCCGAACTGGGGCGCAGAATCCGCCGCCTCACGGAACGGCCCGTAAAACGCGCTGGCAAACTTGGAGGCGTAGCTCATCACCGGCGTGTTCTCGTTGCCGCCCGCGTCGAGAGCCGCCCGGATAGCCTCCACCCGCCCGTCCATCATGTCGCTGGGGGCGACGACATCCGCTCCTGCCGCCGCCAGGCTCGCCGCTGTCCTCGCCAGCGACACCACGCTCGCGTCGTTCTCGACCGTAAACTCCTCGCCGTCGCGCGCCACCACCCCGCAGTGGCCATGCGACGTGTACTCGCACAAACAAACATCTGCGATCGTCACCAGCGAGTCCAGCCGCCGGTCCCGCTTGATCGCCCGCAGCGCCGTCTGCACGATGCCGTCGTCAGCCCAGGCGGTGCTGCCGGCTTCATCTTTTTCGGCCGGCAGCCCGAACAGCAGCAGTCCTCCGATCCCAAGCGCCGCGCACTGCTCCGCCTCTTTCAGCGCCTCGTCAATGGACACGTTGAAGACGCCCGGCATCGAGCCGATCTCCCGCCGCACTTCCTCGCCCGGGCAGATAAACAGCGGGTAGATGAGCGCCTCGGGATGCAGCCGCGTTTCGCGCACTAGCGACCGCAGCGCCTCGGTCCGGCGCAGCCGTCGCAACCGTGTCATCGGAAAGTTCATAGAGCCAGTCTACGGCCCCCTCTACTTCTTCGCCGGCTTCAGGGCGTAAGTGAGATTCGGAATGTCGCTCTCCACCAGCAGCGGAACGATCAGCGGTTCATATCTCACACCCGGCGGAGTGCTGAGAGAGGCGTTCTGCCCCTCAACCTGCACCAGGTACGTTCCTTTCACGACGTTCTCGAATGCAAACCCGCCGTCGGCATCGAGAACAGTCTCCCGCAGCACCGTCTTGTCATCAGGATCGAGCAGCTTCACCCTCCCGGACTGCACATCCTGCACATCCCGCCGAGGCGTCACAACCCCCTGCAGGCTATACATACTGCTAACGGGGATATCAATGTCCAACCCGGTCCGCTCCTCGCCTTCATGCAGTTCGATGGCTTTCGCATCTTTCAGCCGGTGGGCATAACCGTAAAACACCCGCAGCGCTCCGCCTTGTGTCATCTTGACGTCCACAGATTGTCTGCCGGTGATCGTGGACAGGAGCATTGCCGTCTCCGGCAGGCTCACTCGGACGGTATACGTTCCCGGCGGCAGGCCCGGCGCGTAAAACCTTCCCTTGTCGTCCGTCTTCGGCCCGAAGCCCAGCCGCGCCAGACTCCCGGTTCCGCTCGTGTTGGTGTAAGGCTGCCACTGTCCAGCACCGTCCTTGCGAAGCAACTCGACAGGAACCTGAATGGCCGGCCACCATCTTCATAGCGCACCGTCCCGCTCAATGAGGCCCCGCGCGCAAGCTGCACATTGGCGGTCGTGATCCGTCCGGCCACAACGACGATGCGTTCCAATGCAATCTCCGCCGCCTGCGCCTTCAACGAGGGTTCGCCCATCGTCTCGTTCACCGCCAAGTCATACGGAGAAAGATAGCCGGGCTGTAGCGCGGTGGTGTAATACTCTCCCGGCACAACCCCCTTCATTGTGTACGCGCCTTCCAGGTCGGTTGCCGCACCATACGAATGCGACAGTGTGCCTGAAGCCGAAGCTCCATCCTTTGGCGGAGCACTCTGGATGGTCACGCTCGCAAACCGGCAGGGCGTCCGCAAGTCTGCGCAGACCACACGACCCGCTACATCGCCCACCGCCTGAGCACCGACGAGGGAAGCCAGCCACGTCAGATACCCGAAGATGCAAGTCCATCCAAGACGATATCTCATAATTCGCAATCGTACCGCTTGTAGCGCGCTGAACGCTCACAGTTGCCTCGTCCGTCGACGTCGATTACACGGTGACGACAGTTTTGCCGAGATGCTCGTTCGACTCCATGTAACGATCCGCGTCGGCAATCTCCGCCAGCCTGATGGTCTTCTGAGCCAACCGAGATTGAAGTTGCCCATCGCAAGCCGGTCTTGATGCGGAGCCGCACCTCGCACGGCCGGGCTGCGGCAATTTGTCGAGCTGGAGAACTTCGGGCCGCCAGTCTGGTGGAAGCGGACGATCTTGACGTAAGCGCGGTGCTTTGGGCATGCTTATTTCTTTGGTCAGGTCATTCGATTTAACCGCCAAGGGAAAGTCGCGGTCGTTCATGCCTGCACCTGAAGCCAAGCCAATGCGCCGTTGATCGCTACATTCGGTTACGATGGTGCGCGGACCCCCATCGTGCAACGATCTCCCATAACGAGAACTCCGCGACGCCGCTGGCGAATCGCCGGGCTGCTCGGCCTCGGTGTGCTGGTCAACTACTTCGATCGCGTTAACCTCTCGGTCTCGCACGCCGCCCTCTACACCACCTTCGGCATCTCGACCGTCACCTTCGGCTACCTCTCCGGCGCGTACAACTGGACCTACGCCCTCTGCCAGTTGCCCATCGGGGTGCTGCTCGACAGGTTCGGCATCCGCCGCATCGGGCGCATCAGCGCGCTGCTGTGGAGCGTCGCCTCCTTGGGCGCGGCCGTCACCCCCACCCTCGGCGGCTTCTTCGCGGCGCGGCTGCTGCTCGGCGTCGGCGAGGCACCCACCTTCCCCGCCAACGCCAAGGCCATCGGCCTGTGGTTCCCGCCCGGCGAGCGCAGCTTCGCCACTGCCATCTTCGACTCGATGGCCAAGTTCTCCTCCGCCATCGGCGTACCGCTGCTCGGCATGGTGCTGCTCAAGGTCGGCTGGCGCTGGAGCTTCGTGCTCACCGGCATCATCAGCGTCCTCTACTTCCTGCTCTTCTGGGGCATCTACCGCGATCCCGAGGACGACCCGAAGCTCACCGTTCAGGAGCGCGAGCATATCCAGGCAGGCACGCGCGCGCTGGAAGCGGCCGATGGCCGTCCCGCGCCGCTAAGCCTGCTGCTCCGCCAGCGCAAGGTGCTCGGCCTCGCGCTGGGCTTCGGCTCCTACAACTACGTCTTTTACCTTCTGCTCACCTGGCTGCCGACCTATCTCTCGTCCGCCCTCGGCATCGATTTGCTGCACTCCTTCCTGTATACGGGGGTGCCGTGGCTCTTCGCGACGGCGACCGATCTCTTCGTCGGCGGCTGGCTGGTCGACGCG
>CAXTWP010000277.1:0-4401 GCA_964247945.1 uncultured Acidobacteriaceae bacterium
ACCGCATCCAGCTCGCCTTCAAGCCGGGCCGTGTACTGAGGGTCGAAGATGTACGGGAAGTTCTTCACCAGCAGTCCGGTTACGACCGTGCCGATCTCCGTCGGCACAAACTTCGCGCCGATCTTCTTCACGTAGTCGCGGTCCTGGATCGTGTTGATGATCGACGCATAGGTCGATGGCCGCCCGATCCCGCGCTCCTCCAGCACCTTCACCAGCGAAGCCTCGTTGTAGCGCGGCGGAGGCTCGGTCGCCTTTTGCTGCGGATCGAGCCGGTTCAGCCCGAGTGCCTGCCCTTCGGTCAACTCCGGCAAGCGCTTCTCGGCCTCTTCCTTTTCCACGCCTTCCTGGCCCGCCTCGCCATCCTGCTGCGCCACCTGCTCTTCCTTACGGTCGACCGCGGCCTGCTCTTCCCTGCTGGCCGCGTCCTTTGCTGCCGCGCGCAACCGCTTCTCTTCCTCCTCGAACTTCAGGAAACCCTCGAACTTCAGCACGCTGCCGCTTACCCGGAAGTCGTAGGTGTGCTTGCCCTTGGCCGCCACATCGACCGTCGTCTGGTCGAAGACCGCGGGCGTCATCTGGCTCGACACAAACCGCTGCCAGATCAGCTTGTACAGCCGGTGTTGTTCATCTGAAAGGTTCTTGCGGATCGACTCGGGCGTGAACTTTACGTTGGTCGGCCGGATGGCTTCATGCGCGTCTTGCGCTTGGACCTCCTTCTTCTTGCCCGCGTACTCGTTCGGCTTGGCAGGCAGATACGCCGGGCCCAGCTTGCCAATGTATTCGCGCGCCTCGGCGATCGCGTCGGGCGAGACGCGCGTCGAGTCGGTCCGCATATAGGTGATCAGCCCGACCGTACCTTCTTTGCCAATCTCTACGCCCTCGTACAGTCGCTGCGCCACCCCCATCGTCCGTCGGACGTTGAAGCCCAGCCGTCCCGCCGCGTCCTGCTGCAGCTTGCTCGTCGTATAGGGAGCCGCCGGGTTGCGCTTGCGTTCCTTCTTCTCGACGCCACGCACCTGCCAGGCCCCTCCGTTGAGTTCATCGATCACCTCATCGACGGCCTCTTTATCGGGCAACGCGTTGGCCAGGAAAAGCTCCTTACCGTCCTTGTCGACGCCGTTCGGCACTCGCAGCGGCTTGCCTTCCATCCCCACCAGCCGCGCCGTAAACTCCTGCGAGCCGTTGCCGGGGTCAAGCAAAGCATCAACGGTCCAATATTCGACCGGAATAAACGCGTTAATCTCCGATTCGCGCTCCACAATCAGCCGCAGCGCCACCGTCTGCACACGCCCCGCGCTCAGCCCGCGACGCACCTTGTCCCACAACAACGGAGAGATTTGGTATCCCACCAAGCGATCGAGTACCCTTCGAGTTTGTTGTGCATCGACAAGGTTCTCGTCCACATCCCGCGCCTGCAAAAATGCCGCCTTTACCGCCTTCTGAGTGATCTCATTAAAAGTCACTCGCCGTATCTTCGACTTGTCCTTCATCATCGGCAACAGCTGCATGGAGAGGTGCGCCGCAATCGCCTCGCCTTCGCGGTCCGGGTCGGGCGCGAGATAGACCATGTCCGCCTTGGCCGCCAGCTTCTTCAGCCGGTCGACGATCTTCTCCTTGCCCGGCGACACGATAAGCGTCGGCTCAAAGGTGCGGCGCGCAAGTTCCACGCCGATGTCGTTCTTCGGCAGATCCATGATGTGGCCGATCGAGGCCTCCACCACATAATCGCTGCCCAGATATTTATTGATCGTCTTGGCCTTTGCCGGCGACTCCACGATCACCAATGACTTACCCATTTTCGCCTTCATTCCCACCGGAACGGCCCACCGTGGCGTCCGCTCCAATCTTTCCTGATTCACTGCGAACCTAACACGGTTCGGACGGCGCGTCATCCCGCTTACGGTGAATGGGACTCCAACCGTCCCAAAATGTAATTCTCAAGCGCGCGGCGCGTGGACTTGTTTAAGCGCTACAACCTAGAAGCACCGTACATAATTCTTACCCGGCAACTGTTTCACTCGTCCGGACAGTTCCAGTTCGAACAGCGCCGTGAAGATCTCCGCCGATCCAAGTTCCGGCTCCAGCACCTCGATCAACGTGTCCAATTGCACCGATTCATCATGCCGGAGCCGCTCAAAGACCATGCGCTCCTGCTGCGGCATTGGCCTGTCATCAAATAGAGATGCGCTGCCGCCCGGCTTCGATTCACCGCTCCCTGTTGCCTGTAGCTCATCTTCGAGCAGCAGCCGTACATGCGAGGGCAAGTCCTCCCAGATGTCCTCCCACGTTGCCGTCAGCTTGGCACCCTGCTTGATCAGGGTGTTAGGCCCCCAAGCGTTCTTGTTCGTCACGTTCCCCGGCACCGCATATACATCGCGGCTCTGCTCCATGGCGCACCGCGCCGTAATCCGCGTTCCGGAGTACTCCCCGGCTTCAATCACCAGCACGCCCACGCTCATCCCGCTCAAGATCCGGTTGCGGATGGGGAAGTTCTGCGGCGCGGGAAACGTCCCTAAGGGATACTCGCTCACGATCGTCCCGCCGCTCTCGACGATCCGCTCCGCCAGCTTCTTGTTCTCTTTGGGGTAAACCACGTCAATACCCGTTCCCCACACCGCGATCGTCCTTCCTCCCACGTCGAGCGCCCCCTTATGGGCCGCCGTATCGACTCCACGCGCCATGCCGCTGAGGATCGTTATTCGCCGATTCGCCAGATCACGCGACAGCAACTCCGCCATCCCGGACCCATACGGCGAAGGCTGCCGCGTCCCCACCACCGCAATCCCCGGCCGTGCCAACATCTCCGCGTTGCCGCGAATCCAGAGAACCGCGGGCGGATCATAGATCTCCCGCAGCCTTTCCGGATAAGTCGCATCGTCCGGGGTTATAAAGGTGGCACCCACTTCAGCAATCCGCTTCGCCTCGGACTCCGCCGCCTTCAGGGCTCGTCCTTCCGCAATGAACCGCGCTGACTCTGCCGGCATTCCCGTCGCCTCTAACTCCGTCAGCGATGCCCCGAACACTCTGGCAGCTCCACCCAGCCGCTCCGCCGACTTCGCCGAACGGATCGCACCCATGCCCGGCGTCAGCACCAGCGCCATCCATCCCAACCGGGCCTGCTCGAACTCCGACGGCTGCACGATTCCGTCGCCCGCTCGCAGAGCGCTCATGCGGACCTTCCTCCTGCAAACGCGAACGTTACATAACGTACCGAAGGTAACACAGAGGTTCTTGGAACAGACTAATGACACTCCTTAGGAGATCGTGTTGCGGCCTCCGCACCGCACCGCACCTTCCCTCGCCTGTCGTCATCTAATAAACGTGCCATCGTCCCGTCTTCGCGTAGCCGCTATCGACTTTCTGAACCCCGCCCCGCTTATGTGGGACTTTGAGCACCCACCGCTGGCCGCCGCTCTCACCGAACGCTACGACTTCCACTACACTCACCCCGCGGAATGTGCCGAGAACCTGCTCGCCGGACGCTCCGATCTTGGCCTCATCCCCATCGCCGCCCTCACGCCGGAGCTGGCCATCGTACCCGGCTGCACCATCGCTTCGCTCGGCAAGGTCCGCTCCATCCAGCTCATCATCAAATCGACCCACACGCTCGCCACTGTGCGGACCGTTGCCGCCGACAGTGCCTCCCGCAGTTCCCTCGCCTACACCCAGGTCCTTTTTCGCAAGTTCGTCGGCACAGCGCCTGCGTTTCTACCGGCACCTGCCGACCCCATCGCGATGCTGGGGTCAGCCGACGCCGCGCTGCTGATCGGTGATCCCGCGTTGCTTGCCCTGAAAGCCCGCACGGAGATAGAAGCAAAGACCGGTCCCTGCCTTTGGCTCGACCTCGCGGATCAGTGGTGCCGGCGCACCAGCCTTCCATGGGTCGCCGCCGTATGGGCCATCCGACCGCAGGCCCTGGCCGCCGCTTCACTCACCCCAAGGCAGATCTCTGAGGATCTCCAGCACTCTCGCGATAACGGCCTCGCCCACATCGACGATCTTGTAGCGGAATGGACACCGCGGATCGCGATTCCGGCCGATACGATTCGCCAGTATCTCACCGGGAATATCCACTACTGCCTCGATCCAGCCTGCGTGGAAGCCATCGACCTCTTCCGCCGCTACGCCGCGGAGGTAGACGCGCTGCCGTCCCTTGGGCCTCTTCGCTTTCTGTAGACGCTGCGCGCGATGTCGAAACGAAGCGACTCCGCGCGACTTCCACCTCTCGGTTTGCGTCTACTGAGGCATGAGTCTTCTTCCCGCCACGCACTCCGTTTCAGTGTCTGTGCTGGCAAGCCTTACCGAGCCTCACTTCCAAAACCATCTTCTCCGCCTCTTCTTTCACTTCGGTGTATACGGCCTCTTTTTCATCTCCATTGTCGAGTCCTCCTTCGTGCCGCT
>CAXTWP010000278.1:0-1322 GCA_964247945.1 uncultured Acidobacteriaceae bacterium
TCTGTGCTGCGCGCCGATAGCTGTCGCGCAGCGGATCACGCCTGAGGCACACGGCCTGACCGCAGTAAGCGGCGATATCTCGCTTCAGGTCATCGCACTGCGCGATGACGTTCTTCGAGTTCGCATGTGGAAGGGGACAAAGGTGCCGGAGGACGCATCCTGGGCCGTGCTGCCCGCCTCCCGCACCGGCAGCGTACCCGTGATCGTCGAGCCGCACGGCCTCGCCACTCGCAGCCTGCGCGTCCTTATCGACGAGAACCTCTGCCTGACTGTCTCCGATCTCTCCGGCAACATACTGGAGAAGGACGCAGCTCCTGTACACCTGGAAGCGGGGCGCTTCACGCTTAGCAAACGGCTCGGGAACGACGATCATTTCTACGGCCTAGGCGACAAGGCGGGCCCACTCGATCATGCAGGTGAAGCCTTCACCCTTTGGAACACCGACTCCTTCGCCTGGCAGGAAACGACGGACCCTCTCTACAAAAGTATTCCGTTCTTTCTGCATGTCAGCCACGGACGTACGGTCGGCGTCTTCCTTGACAATACCTTTCGTTCCAATTTCGACTTCGGCCGATCCGACCCGCGGGCTTACACATTCGGCGCGTTAGATGGCCCGATCGACTACTACCTCTTGTACGGCCCCGAACCCAGGCACGTAGTAACCTCATGGTCATGGCTGACCGGACCTACCGCGTTGCCTCCACTTTGGGCACTGGGCTTTCAGCAGTCTCGATTCACCTACTTTCCTGCATCGCAACTACGAGACGTGGCCGCGCGGCTCCGTAAAGATCGAATCCCAGCGGATGTACTCTGGCTCGATATCGACTTCCAGCATCGCAACTGGCCTTTCACCATCAATAAAGACGCTTATCCAGATTTCAAGGGGCTGGTGCGGGATCTCGCAACCGATGACCTCAAGCTCGTCGTCATCACGGATCTCCACATTGCCAAACAGGCAGGCGTCGGCTATGCGCCGTACGACTCTGGTGTCGCCGGCGACCACTTCATGAAAAACCCAGACGGTTCCACTTACACCGGAACCGTGTGGCCGGGTGACTCCGTATTCCCTGATTTCACCCAGAGCGGCACACGACGATGGTGGGGCTCACTGTTTAAAGGTTTCGTCGACGACGGTGTCGCGGGATTCTGGAACGACATGAATGAACCGGCGGTATTTGAAACGCCCGGAAAGACCATGCCCACCGACGTTCAGAGCCGCATCGAGGAGCCGGGCTTTCAGAAGCGGGTCGCCGACGAACTCGAAGTACATAACATCCTGGGGCTTGAGAATGCCCGCGCCACATGGGACGGCGCGCTCGCTC
>CAXTWP010000278.1:1332-4396 GCA_964247945.1 uncultured Acidobacteriaceae bacterium
CATGACCCGCGCAAGCTACGCAGGAGGCCAGCGATACGGAAGCACGTGGACCGGTGATAACAGCTCCACTTGGAATCACTTGCGCCAGAGCATCAGTCAAATCCTCAACCTTGGCCTGAGCGGCTTTTCTCTCGCCGGCGCGGATGTCGGCGGCTTTGCCGGTTCCCCTTCCCCCGACCTCCTTACAAAGTGGGTTGAAGTTGCCGCGTTTCAGCCTATTGACCGCGTTCACTCTGCGAAAGGCACGAGGATGCACGAAGTTTGGGTTGACGGTCCCGAACAGGAGAACATACGTCGCCGCTATATCGAAGAACGCTATCGCCTGCTGCCGTACCTCTACACCACGGCGGAAGAAACCTCCCACGACGGACTTCCCATCGACAGACCATTGTTCCTCGAGTTTGCAAGCGACTTTACCGCAGGTACAGAGTTCATGGTTGGAAGCCACATCCTCGTCGCTCCAAGTGACCACCTGGAAGACATCGTTCCCTATGCGGTACACCTCCCGCCGGGCACATGGTACGACTACTGGACCGGGACCCGGGTTCTGAGCGGTAAGCCCGCTGCGGCAGTCGATTTAGAGCAGAGAGATAAGCTGATCGATCAGAAACCACTGATGCTCACACCGGCATTGGATCAGCTGCCGGTCTTCGTGCGCGGCGGAAGCATTCTACCGATCGCGCCCCTCACCCAAAATACCGACGAGACACCGGCAGGTCCGCTCACCTTGCGAGTCTTCCCGCTGACACCGGGCTTTGACGATCCGTCACAGTCCTGCTCGGGCGAGGTTTACAGCGATGACGGCCATACTTTCAACTTCCGCAATGGACAATTTGCTCGCATACGTTTCAGCTGCTCCTCCTCTCCGGATGGAATCATCAATGTGCAAATTGAAAGCCAGGAGGGCAAATGGAGTCCCTGGTGGCATCAATATCGCGTAGAGGTCGTGGGGATGACGCCAAGGTCCGTTCGGGCTTCAGCCGACCACCAACCTTTGACTTTGACCTAAATTGCCGGACGTTGGGGAGTAACCGTTCCTGTGGGTAATTCCCGGATCAGTATCGACATAAGGTAGCGTGTCGCGCCAATGCTTCCCAACGCGCGACACCCCCCTCGGACGCAACGAGGGCCACTCCAGCCGCGGAGTGACCCCTCGTCGTCTTCTCCGTAAACGCTAGTACCGGTAATGATCCGCCTTGTAGGGCCCTTCCACCGCCACGCTCAGGTAGTCCGCCTGCTTCTTCGACAAGGTCGTCAGCTTCACGCCGATCTTTTCCAGGTGCAGCCGCGCCACTTCCTCGTCCAGCTTCTTCGGCAGAATATAAATTCCCACCTTGTACGTATCTTTGTTAGCCCAGAGATCGAGCTGCGCCAGCGTCTGGTTCGAGAAGCTCGCCGACATCACAAAGCTCGGGTGGCCGGTCGCGCAACCCAGATTTACCAGCCGTCCCTCCGCCAGCACAAAGATGCTGATGCCGTTCTCGAAGGTGTACTTGTCTACCTGGGGCTTGATATTGAGTTTGGTCACGTCCTTGAGCGCGTTCAGCGGCTCCATCTGAATCTCATTATCGAAGTGGCCGATGTTACACACGATCGCCTGGTCCTTCATCAGCCGCATATGGTCAACCGTGATGATGTCTACGTTGCCCGTGCAGGTTACGTAGATGTCGCCGCGTCCGAGTGTCTCTTCGAGCGTCGTCACCTCATAGCCCTCGATCGCTGCCTGGAGAGCATTGATTGGATCGATCTCCGTCACAATCACCCGCGCTCCCAAACCGCGCAGGCTGGCAGCCGAGCCTTTACCCACATCGCCGTACCCGCAGACCACCGCCACCTTACCGGCAACCATCACGTCCGTCGCGCGCTTGATGCCGTCAACCAGAGACTCGCGGCAGCCGTACAGGTTGTCAAACTTCGACTTGGTCACTGAATCGTTAACGTTGATCGCCGGGACCAGCAGCTTGCCCTGCTCAAACATCTTGTACAGCCGGTGCACGCCCGTCGTCGTCTCTTCCGAAACCCCGCGCCACTCCTTCGCCACATCCTGCCAGCGCGTCGGGTTCTCAGCATGGACCTTCTTCAACAGCCCCTTAATGACATCCTCTTCGGTGGAACCGGAGGGCGAGTCAACCCACTTGTCTCCCTGCTCCATCTGCACGCCCTTGTGGATCAGCAGTGTCACGTCGCCGCCGTCGTCGATCACCAGCTGCGGCCCCAGCAGTCCACCTTCACCGTCCGGGAAACTCAACGACTCGTTCGTGCACCACCAGAACTCCTCCAGCGTCTCGCCCTTCCACGCAAACACCGGCACCCCTGCCGCCGCGATGGCCGCCGCCGCGTGGTCCTGCGTCGAAAAGATATTGCAGCTAGCCCAGCGAACGTGCGCGCCCAAGGCCACCATCGGCTCGATCAGCACCGCCGTCTGGATCGTCATATGCAGCGACCCGGTCACGCGCACCCCCGCCAGCGGCTTGCCTGCGGCATATTTGTGGCGAATCGCCATCAGCCCGGGCATCTCCTGCTCGGCAATGTCAATCTCCTTGCGCCCAAACTCAGCCAGGCCAATGTCGGCTACCTTATAGTCCGCCGCTTTGGTTTGCAGTGCTGCCGTATCCAACGTCGCTGTCGCCATCATCTCTCCTCGAAGGTCATTTAACCTCATCAGAATATCACCGCGCCCAGCATCCTCAGTGACCTTCAGGCCCCGCCGGAGAGCGCGAGTTCAATCCGGACAACAATCTTGCCCTCCTCAAACTTCAGCCAAAGCACACCGCTCTGACCGGTAATCCGCGCCGCCTCCGCCGCGCCCATCGGCACCGTCCAGTTATAAGCATGAAAGTCGTTCAAGGCGGAGAACCCATCCCCCGGCCGCTCTCCCCGGAGATCGTTGGCAAAGAACTGCCGCTTCGCGCTGTCATACGTCAGGATGGTACGCAGCGTTGGGTCAGCCAGCAGCGCCATGCACGTATCGTGACTCGGGTAACCGGGCATGTCCGCCAGCACCAGCACTCGCGTACCCGGCTTCGCCGCAAGCTCGCGCGCAATCCCCGCGTCCATCCCTGCC
>CAXTWP010000279.1:0-2718 GCA_964247945.1 uncultured Acidobacteriaceae bacterium
ATTTTGTAGTGACCGAAGAGAAGACGGCAACTCCGGCGTTGACGAGTGAAGAGTTGCGGCGCATCAATGCATACTGGCGGGCCTGCAACTATCTCTGCGCCGGGATGCTGTACCTGCGGGCAAACCCGTTGCTGCGCGAGCCGCTGAAGGCGGAGCACATCAAGAACCGGCTGCTCGGCCATTGGGGATCTGATCCAGGACAGACCTTCACGTGGGTGCATCTGAACCGGCTGATCAAGAAGTACGATTTGAACCTGATCTATCTCTCCGGGCCGGGGCACGGAGCCCCGGCAACGCTGTCGAACTCTTACCTCGAGGGCGTGTATTCCGAGGTCTACCCGGACAAGAGCCAGGACGAAACTGGAATGCTGAAGTTCTTCAAGCAATTCTCATTCCCCGGCGGCATCGGGAGCCATTGCACCCCGGAGACTCCGGGATCAATCCACGAAGGGGGGGAGTTAGGCTACAGCTTATCGCATGGCTTTGGCGCGGCCTTCGACAATCCCGACCTGATCGTGACGGTCGTGGTCGGCGACGGCGAGGCGGAGACCGGACCCTTGGCGACGAGCTGGCACGCGAACAAGTTCCTGAACCCGATCCGCGACGGAGCGGTGTTGCCGGTTCTGCACCTGAACGGCTACAAGATCGCCAACCCGACAATCCTCGCGCGCATTTCGCCGGAGGAACTCGACGCGTTGTTTACCGGTTACGGCTGGAAGGCATATGTGGTCGAGGGCGACGACCACGCGCTGATGCACGAGACGATGGCGGCGACGCTCGAGCAGTGCGTGCTGGAGATCAAAGCCATCCAGAAGCACGCCCGCGAGACAGGCGACACGACACGTCCTCGCTGGCCGATGGTGGTGCTGCGGTCACCCAAGGGCTGGACCGGCCCGAAAGAGGTGGATGGGCACAAGGTGGAAGGCTTCTGGCGGGCGCACCAGATCCCGATCCTCGACCCGAAGACCAACCCCGAGCAGCTGGCGCAGGTGGAGGCGTGGCTGAAGAGCTACAGGCCGGAAGAGCTGTTCGACGAACAAGGGACATTTCGCCCCGAGCTGCGGGAGATGGCTCCCAAAGGAACACGCCGCATCACCGCGAACCCACACGCCAACGGCGGTCTGCTGCGTAAGCCACTCGATCTGCCGGACTTTCGTGAGTATGCCATAGATGTCAAAGAGCCGGGCCAGTTCGAGGTGTCGTCGACCGATATACTGGCGCACTTCCTGTGCGACGTGATGCGGCGCAACATGACCAGCTTCCGTGTCTTCGGTCCGGATGAGACGGCCTCCAACAAGCTGCAGGAGATCTACAAGGCCAGCAAGAAGACGTGGATGGCGAAGGAACTGCCGGAGGACCTGGACGGGTCGGAGCTGGCCCGCGACGGCCGCGTGATGGAGATGCTGAGCGAGCACACGCTCGAAGGCTGGTTCGAGGGTTACGTGCTCACAGGGCGGCACGGCTTTTTCTCAAGCTACGAAGCCTTCGTCCACATCATCGACTCCATGTTCAACCAGCACGCGAAGTGGCTGGAGAAGTCGAAGCTGGAGCTTCGCTGGCGCGCGCCTATCTCCTCCATCAATCTACTGATTACGTCGCTTGTATGGCGGCAGGACCATAACGGGTTCACCCACCAGGACCCCGGCTTCCTTGATGTGGTGACGAACAAAAGCCCGGAGATCACGCGTATTTATCTGCCTCCCGACGCGAACTGTCTGCTGAGCGTGGGCGATCATTGTCTGCGGAGCACCGACTACGTAAACGTGATCGTCGCCGATAAGGCCGCGCACCTCCAATATCTCGACATGGACGCGGCGGTAAAGCATTGCACCAAGGGCATCGGCATCTGGAACTTTGCCTCGAACGATGACGGCCTGGAGCCGGATGTGGTGATGGCCTGCGCGGGGGACATCCCGACGTCGGAGTCCTTAGCCGCCGTCGCCATCCTGCGTGAACGCTGCCCCGAGCTGAAGATCCGCTTCGTCAACGTGGTCGACTTGTTCCGGCTGATGCCCGCAAGTGAGCACCCGCATGGACTGACAGAGAAGGAGTTTGACAGCCTATTCACCCGGGACAAGCCAGTGATCTTTAACTTTCACGCCTATCCCTCTTTGATCCATAAACTGACCTACAAGCGCGCGAACCATGCAAACTTCCACGTGCGCGGCTATAAGGAAAAAGGCAACATCAACACGCCCTTGGAACTGGCAATTTTGAATCAGGTGGACCGTTTCAGCCAGGCCATGGACGTGATCGACCGCGTTTCGTCGCTCCGAATGACGGGCGCGCATACCAAGGAGTGGCTTAAGGAGCAGATCATCGAAAGCATCGCCTACGCGCACGAAGAGGGACAGGACACGCCGGAGATCCGTAATTGGAAGTGGCCTGTTTAGTGTCCGCTTTTGCCTTGAAACTTTTCGGCTGAGGGGCGTTTCGGCGACCAGCTCGTGTCCGAGAGCGCGGTACAGGGGAGCCAACGGCAGCGACACCGATGAGACACACTTTTGTTCAACGCATACTAGTCCTAGAACGGATTCAGCTTGTCCAGTCCCTTCTTCTTCTTGTGCTTGCTGGATGATTCGTCGCTCTTATCGAACGCCGGCTTGGTCTTCTTACCATTTGGATTGGGAGTCTGCGCGGCCGGCTGGGTGCCGGGCTTGATGTCGTTGACCGCATCAGGCGCGGCGGCTGCCTTCTCGACTTCAGGCAGCGGCGTGG
>CAXTWP010000279.1:2728-3378 GCA_964247945.1 uncultured Acidobacteriaceae bacterium
CGACAGCCTTCAGGCCGTAGTTGTCGGCCGCGGCCGGGGCTGATGCCGGCGATCCAGTCGTGTTCGGGGACAAGATCTCGACGCTCATGCCATTACCGCTCACGCCACCGGAGCGGTTGGGGCTGTTTCCGGGAACGGCCGTGATTACCGCAGACGTTGCTCCACCGCCGGAATCCGCCGTCGGCACTTCCTGCAACTGCAGCGGCGCGGCCGGAGTTGTGGGAGTCGCGGCAGCAGCCGTGGGCGCGGCGGCATCTGTATCGACGACAGCCGCAACCGGTTTTGGTGCGGGAGCATTGGGGTTCAAGGCGCCATTAAAGTCCGCATATACCTGACGGGCTACCGTCGGCGCGAGCGTCGCCTTCGGGTCCGAAAGCGAGGGCTCCCCCACCCGGGCGGCCTGCACAACGTCGGCCTTGCGGAACAGGAACAGTCCCACCCGGTCGGTGAGCTTGTACTGCGCGCGGCTGTTCTCCAGCGCCGTCGAAGCGGCCAACTGCTCCGCGGTGGGTGTGGGGATCGGCAGGTTCATGGCCGCGAGGCGATCCTTCGCGTCCTCCACATGGGCGGCTGCGGCATGCTCGAGCACCACCTTCCGGTAAGCGGCCGACGCCTGGTCGTCGTAGATCTTCTCCAGCCGCGCCTTGCCC
>CAXTWP010000279.1:3388-4382 GCA_964247945.1 uncultured Acidobacteriaceae bacterium
TAGCGGGCCTCGGACTCGAACGCGTCGCCCAGGCCGATCAGCGCGTCGTCCATGTGGCTGTAGAGCGGAAAGGTGTCGACCACCGTCTGGTAGCGGGCGATCGTCGCCGGCCAGTTGGCGTGGCTCGCATAGAAGGCCGCGATGTCGGACTCACGCGTGGCCATCACCTCCTGCACCTCGCGCAGCCGCTGCTGCGCCGCCGGCACCAGCGTCGACTCGGGAAACTGTTGCAGCATCAGCCGGTACTCTTCCTCCGCGTGGCGCGTCTTCGAAAAGTCGCGGTCCGGCTTGTCCATCTGACGAAAATATATATCGCCCACGCGCATCTGCGCCTCCGCCGCCTCGGGAGCGTTCGGAAAGAAGGTGATGAAGTCCTTGTACTCGCTCTCCGCCTGGGTCAGCGCCGCAGTACCGCCCTCCTTGTACCAGCTGTCGGCAATGGCGAGCTTCGCGCGCATCTGGTACTGCGTGTCGGGATAGGTGTTCAGCAGAGTCTGCAGATCCAGCCGTGCCACATCATAGTGGCCTTTCTTCGCCTGGATCAGCGCCTTGTCGTAGAGCTGCTTGTCCGGAAGATTCGCGTCCTTGCCCGCCAGCGGGTCCACCTTCACAATCTTCTTGTTCTTGGCGACTTCTCGCTTGGTGTCCTTCGACTGGACGACCTTGTCTTCCTTCTTCTCTTCCTTGGTCAGCTTCTCCTTCTTGGCCGGAACCAGCGCCGGGTTGGTGTTCACCACCTGCCCATCGACCGTGGCCGCGGCGGGAGCCGTCGTGGTGGTCGCAGGATTCGCAGGCTCCTGCGCGGGCTGCTGAGCATACGCGGCGAGGGAGGCAACGGCGGCTCCAGCCAGGAGCGCGGCGCGGAGGGAAGGGAAGAAGCTGTGCTTGGCAAATGGAACGATCAACGTGTCAGACCCCGTCGCCCGGCACCCTTGGATCGGCGCGAGGGCTTGTTGTTTGTATTTTAGACGGAAGCGGGGATGTTCGGCGAGAT
>CAXTWP010000280.1:0-3976 GCA_964247945.1 uncultured Acidobacteriaceae bacterium
CGTGTTTTCCGGCGGGTACACTGAGCGGCGCGCCGAAGATCCGGGCTATGGAGATCATCGAGGAGATGGAACCGGCGCGGCGCGGGGTATATGGCGGAAGCATCCTGTACGCGGACTTCTCTGGCAATCTCGACTCGTGCATTGCCATCCGGACTCTGTTTATGGATGGCGAGCGGGGCCACATCCAGGCGGGCGCGGGGATCGTGGCGGACTCGGTGCCGGAGAGTGAGTTTGCGGAGTGCGGCAACAAGGCAAGGGCAGTGGTGCGGGCGATCGAGCGCGCGCGGGGGTAGTATGCGACCAGCTTCGCAAAACGGCGTTTGTCAAGACTTATGAACTGCCTCGTGAATTCTCGAAGGGCAGGGTGATCGCTACCCGGTTTTCAAGTCCCCACTCGGCCATCGAAGCCATCACGGGACGAAGTGTACTTCCCAGGGGTGTGAGACGGTACTCCGTTTTCGGAGGTATGACTCCGTAGTCATGCCGCGAGATCAGACCGCACCCCTGCAGCTCGCGCAGCTCCTTGGTGAGGATGCGGTCGCTCACCGGCGGGCACGCGCGTCGAATCTCGGCGAAGCGTAGCGGCTCGTTACGCATCAAGGCCCAGAGAATACGCGCTTTCCATCGGCCACCCAGCATCCGCGAAGTGAGGGCGACAGGACAGACGGTCGTAAGCTTCATATAGAGATCACACTAACAAATAAATCCGTACTTGCTGAAATGTTTGTATAGGTATCTTCTGAAATTAGCCCGGGGCGGAGCAGCTCGCTTCGGATATGGAGGAAGAGTGAAAGCCATTTGCGCAAATGCCGACCGCAAACTTGAAGTGCGTGATGTTCCAACCCCGAACCATGCGCCGCCCGGTCACCTCATCGCCGAGATCCAGGGGGCGGCGATCAATCATGGGGATAAATCGTTTCTCATCAATCCCGGCGCGGCAGCATCGCGGGCTCTGAATCGCACCTACGATATCTGGGGTGCCTCTGCGGCCGGCACAGTATTGGCGGTCGGGGAGGATTTACCTGCAGAGCTGGTTGGCCGCGGTGTCGCGATCTATCGTTCGCTGAGCAAAACCGCGCAAACTCTTGGCCTCTGGAGCGAACAGGTTGTGGTGGAGCGCACGAGCTGCGTGGTTTTACCGGGGAGTGCCTCCCCGCGTGACTACTCCGGATCGCTGGTCAACGCAGTGACTGCCTATGCCTTTCTTGAGCAGATCGCGGCGGAAGGCCACAAAGGCGTGATTGTCACGGCAAGCACTTCAGCAACAGGGCTCGCGATGGCGGCTCTTGCGCACAGGCGCGGCGTGCCGGCAATCTTTCTCAATCGGTCGGAGGACGGGGCTGCAAAGGTGCGCTCCCACGGTGTTGAGCATGTGCTTATTACGAGCGATAAGGATTTCGAGAGCAAATTGGGCAAGCTCGCGGCAGAGCTTGGCACAACAGCGGTGTTTGACGGCGTTGGCGGCGAGCTCACTAGCCGCATCGCGCCGACGCTCCCCATGTACTCCACGATCTACTTCTATGGATTCCTGGGGGCTGCCGCACCCGTCACGATCTCCTCTCTTCTCATCATGGCGAAGAACCTTGTGCTCAAGCGATTTAGCAACTTCGCAAGTGAAACGGTCGCTGATCCCCAGCGTCTTGCTGCGGCCATCACCTATCTGGAAGGTGTGATCGATGATCCTCTCTTCCAAACGCGGGTAGGCAAGGAGTTCGCGTTCGATGACATCGATGCGGCAATGGCCTATGAAGCGAAGCCGGGCGCGAAAGCGGTCCTCGTGCCTTAGGAGCAGCAGCCCGGTCGAAAGTCTCGCCAAGTCGGCTTCTCGGAAGCTATGCTCGCGGGTATCGATAAAGTGGGGACCGTTGTATCCGTAATTACGCTTTGAGGAAGCGCATGGAGGCGGAGTTCATGCAATAGCGGAGGCCGGTGGGCTGGGGCCCGTCGTTGAAGACGTGGCCGAGGTGGCCTTCGCAGCGGGCGCATTGGACCTCGGTGCGCTCCATGCCTAAGGAGCGATCGGTGATTTCCTTGATGTTTTCCTTGGCGAGGGGTGCCCAGAAGCTGGGCCAACCGGTGCCGGAGTCGAACTTCGTCTCCGAGCTGAAGAGGGCGGTGTCGCAGCCGATGCAGCGGAAGAGGCCATGGGCGTGCTCGTTCCAGGTGACGCCGGAGTAGGGCATCTCGGTGTCGGCCTGGCGGGCGATGCCGAACGAGTTGCGGCCGAGTTGCTGGAGCCATTCGGCGTCGGTCTTCACGATCTTGGGGACTGTCTGTTTGCCGAGGTTCTTGCCGTCGTTAGAGATATCAACGATGGTGACTTCGCCGGCGGTGCCGTGGACGGTGCCGCTTGCTTCAACCGCGGGCCAGCGACGGATGGCGAAGAAGGCGGTACCTGTGGCAGCCGCTCCCGTTGCTAGAAAGATGCGCCGGGTGGTCGATCCGACTCTGTGGCCCGCATGGGACTCAAACATAGAACTGCTTCCCACAATTGACGCGCTACTCATGGAGTTGGATTCGCACGAGAAAGTTACAGGGAGCGCGGCATCAATCTTCGGCTTTCTCCTGTTGAAGCGCCCACCAGATGCCGCCGACGATCTGCGCCACACCGATCATGCGGGTGAGGGCGGGGCGTTCGTGCAGTTGATGCATCAGCCTCTTCCAGGGCGCTGGGCCGGTCTTCCAGGCCATGGCGTCGTGCTGCGGCCGGACCACGGCCATCACGCCATCACCGATCAGGGCCATGGCGGCGAAGTGCTTCCAGCGTTTTTGTGAGAGGAACATCGGTCACCCTGAGCATTAGGTGCTGCGGCTTGCGCTTGCGTTGCGTCGTTCCGTGCAGAGGTACGCACGGCCTGTTGCTTTACACTCAGGAGGGCACTCAGTATCCTCAAGGTTGGCATAAACAAGGTGGGGTTTGGTCGATCGGCACAGTATTCTAACGATGTGCCCCGTTTTGATTTTAGATGGACACAGGAGAGTTAAATGGCAGCAGTCGACGAGAAGGTCAAGCAGATTATTGTGGAGCAGCTTCAGGTGGACGAGGCGGAGGTTACGCCGGGCGCGAGCTTTCAGGAAGACCTCGGTGCGGATTCGCTCGATGTCGTGGAGTTGGTGATGCAGTTTGAAGAGGCCTTCGACATCCAGATTCCCGATGAAGACGCCGAGAAGATCAAGACGGTGAAAGACGCCGTGGAGTACATCGAAAAGAACCAGAAGGCGGCCAAGTAGCAATGCCCCAGCAGCAAATCGTGGAGCGGCATCGCGTCGTTGTCACTGGGATAGGGCTGATCTGCGGCGTAGGCAAGACGGTGCCGGAGGTGTGGGAAGGTCTGCTAGCGGGCCGTAGCGGCATGGCGGAGATCAAGGCCTTCGACCTGACGGGCCATCCGGTGCGCTTCGCGGCGGAGGTCAAGGACTTCGATCCGCTGCTGTTTGTGGAGAAGAAGGAGTCGCGCAAGATGGGGCGGTTCATCCATCTGGCGCTCGCTGCCTCGGCGGAGGCGATGGCGCACTCCGGCCTCGTGATCGACGAAGGCAACCGCGACCGTTTTGGGGTCCACATTGGGTCAGGGATCGGCGGCTTTGATGTGATCGAGCGCGAGCACTCGAATATGCTGGCGGGCGGGCCGCGGAAGATCTCGCCGTTCTTCATCCCGGGGTCGATCGTCAACCTTGCGGCGGGGCACGTCTCCATCAAGTACAACGCGCGTGGACCGAACGAAGCGACGGCGACCGCGTGTACTTCGAGCGCGCACTCCATCGGCGATGCGTTCCGGATCATCCAGCGCGGCGATGCCGACGCTATGATCGCCGGCGGGACGGAGGCGGCGATTACGCCCATGGGCGTCGGCGGGTTTGCCGCCATGAAAGCTCTCTCGACGCGCAACGACGACCCGGAGCACGCTTGCCGGCCCTTCGACAAGGACCGCGACGGCTTTGTGGTGGGCGAAGGCGCAGGCATCCTGATCCTGGA
>CAXTWP010000280.1:3986-4373 GCA_964247945.1 uncultured Acidobacteriaceae bacterium
AGGTGATCGGGTACGGGATGTCTGCGGACGCCTTCCACATGACGGGGATGGCCCCGGAAGGGGAAGGCTGCTTCCGCGCGATGACCGCGGCGCTGAAGGTGGCGGGTATCTCGCCGGATCAGATCGACTACGTCAACGCTCATGCGACGTCCACGCCGCTGGGCGACGCCCTGGAGTCGCAGGCGATCGAGAACGTCTTTGGCGAACGGGCAAAGAACCATGCGCTGCTGGTTAGTTCGACCAAGTCGATGACGGGGCACCTGCTGGGCGGGGTCCTGGCCAGCGTCCTGCTCGGCCCCTGGGCCGGCGCGGCGGTGATCGCGGCGGTCCTGCTGGTCCAGTGCTTCCTCTTCGGCGACGGCGGCCTGACCGCGCTGGGGGCCAACT
>CAXTWP010000281.1:0-4333 GCA_964247945.1 uncultured Acidobacteriaceae bacterium
ATCGAGGGCTTCCTCTTCGACGGCATCGACGCCGAGCGTTCCTTCCACGAGACGGGCGAGTTCATCTACACCAACAAGGGCGGCTACTACCACTCGCTACCCGGTGACCCGCTGCGCGAGTTCATCGACACCGCCGCCGAAGTGCAGCGCGCGATGGGCTTCGAAAACGAGAAGGACCATCCCGAGGTCGCGCCCTCGCAGTTCGAGATCAACTACACCTACGGCGACGTCGTCACGGCCGCCGACCAGATCCAGCTCTACAAGCTTATCTGTCGCCAGGTGGCCACGCAGATGGGCATGACCGCGAGCTTCCTGCCGAAGCCGGTGACGGGGGTCAACGGCAGCGGCATGCACACCAACGTGTCCATCACCCAGGGTGGCAAGAACCTCTTCTGGGATCCGAACGGCGAAGAGAAGGTCTCGCCCATGGCGTGGGGTTTTGTCGACCGCATCCTGACCCACGGCAACGATATCTGCCTGCTGCTGAACGCGAGCGTCAACGCTTATCGCCGCCTGGACCCGCACTTCGAGGCACCCAACCAGATCAAGGCCTCGGCGGTCGACCGCGGATCGATGATTCGCATTCCCATCGGCAATGAGAAGTCGGCGCGGGTCGAGGTCCGTTCTGTCGGCCCAGACGCCAATCCTTATATGGTGCTTTACTCGGTCTTCAAGACGGGCCTTGATGGTCACACCGCGAAGATCGAGAACCTCCGCCAGGCAGACCGCTACCTGCCGGACAAC
Source organism: uncultured Acidobacteriaceae bacterium (assembly GCA_964247945.1). GTDB lineage: Bacteria > Acidobacteriota > Terriglobia > Terriglobales > Acidobacteriaceae > Edaphobacter. The sequence continues at coordinate 745 of CAXTWP010000281.1, forward strand.
ATCTACACCGCTCTGGAGGACTTCCGCGGCGCGGAGTGGACGACCGAGATGCTCGGTGAAGACGTAAAGGCCCGGTATGCCGATCTGAAGCAGGCCTCGGCCGACCGCTGCGCCCGGCTGCTTGGAACGGTCGTCAAGGCACCCGAGGTGCAGTACCACCACGATGTCTACAACCAGCTCCTCTGGAACAACTTCTAGTTCGAGAGGAGCAGCATGGCGTTGCTGTACCGATGGGCCGGAAAGACTTTCTTCCTCGGCATCTTCGCCGCGTTCGTGGCGGTCGTTCTCGGCTCATCGAACGCTCCTTTGCTTCGCGACTATCCCGATTGGGTCTACCAAGGTGCTTTGCTGGCAAAGACGGTGACCGGCCATCCGGTCGCGGGCTACGCGCTCAAGCACTATCCGGTTCCCAACTCGATTACGACAGTTGGGATTGCTCTGCTTACTCTGGCGTTCGGTTGGGTCGCGGCTGCGAAGCTTTGGCTGGGTGCCTATCTGGCTCTCGCCGCGGGTACGTCCCTGTTTGCGGTTGCTACCTTTGGCTCTCGGCAAGCGCTTTGGTGGGCGCTGCCCGCGATGCTGTTCCTTGGGCAAGGCTTCTGGTTCGGGACGATCAGTTTCAACCTTGGGCTGTGTCTTCTACTGGTGCTTGCATGCCTGCTGTATCGGCGGGAAGATCGTGCGTGGCAGATCGGCGGCATAGTGCTGCTGTGCTTCTTCATGCACTTGATCGTGTACGCCGCGGCCGGAATGATGGTTCTGCTCGCCGGCATGCAGCAGCAGCGATGGCGGCCGGTCTGCATCAGCCTGGGTACGTTGCCGCTGCCCATCTGGTACTTTGCCGGGCGCACTCTGTCGCACAGCAATGAGACGCAATTTGGCTATTCGCCTTCGTCGCATCTTGCGGGGGCGGTCTTAGCGGCGGCCGTCTGCCTGGCCGTGGCGTGGGCGCGGCCGCGGAGCGGGCTCTCCCGGCTGCTCGCCCCATGGCTGCTTGGGCTATGGACGGTTGTGGTTCTTGCGGCCCTGCTTTCGACGGCTATTCCAGCGGCTCGACTTACCGCACGATTCGAGTCGGCTGTTTTTCTGCTTCGATTGAAGGCTTTGGTGCCGTTTCAACTCTTCGGGTTCGTCAACATCGTCTATGAGCCTCAATCGAGGCCCTTGCGCTCGGGAACGTTGGCCTTGCTGCACCCACCACTGTTCTTTGGACTGATGGGGCTGAGCATGGTGCTTGGCGCGGCGATGCTTGGAGCGCTTGTGCGTGGGTTGTGGGTGAACCGCGCCGCAAAGGATGACCAAGATGAGGCGGGTTTCCTTTGGGACTTTGGCACCTTGTTTGCGCTACTCTACTTCGTCTGCCCGCCCAATGCCCTCGGCGTGATCAGCATCGATATGCGCATGGCGCAACTGGCGCTTGCACCCACGCTGTTCCTGTTCGCGCGGAACCCGTCCCATATTTGGCGTTTCATGACCTTGCCGCTGGTCCTGCTTGCCGGTGTGAGTCTCTACCAGCTCGCGGCGTCGCAGCGCGCTGTGTACCTGCCGACGAGAGCGGTTCCGCTCCCTCCTCTGCTTGGAGGCTTTGCCGCCGTTGATCCAACCTCTATCGCCGATGAGTATGACCGGCTGCGAACGGGCAAACTTGAAGGTTTCATCTGGACGACGGGCCTCTTCAATCAGACTGGTCCGTGGCGGCACGATCAAACCTCGGGCCGATAAACGCACTCAAGGAACGCCCGTGCAGCGAGCGCGTTATGATCGGGAGGTGGTTTACGGGAGAGGCGAGTTCATGCGGAAGAAAGTTACTATCGTCGGATCGGGCAACGTAGGGGCAACCGCGGCACACTGGATCGCCGCCAAGGAGCTGGCCGATGTCGTGTTGCTGGATGTAGTCGAGGGGGTGCCGCAGGGCAAGGCGCTGGATCTGCTCGAGGCTATGCCGATTGAGAAGCGCGACTGCAGCATCATCGGCACGAACGACTATGCGGACACCGCCAACTCTGACATCGTGGTGATCACCGCCGGCATTGCGCGCAAGCCGGGGATGAGCCGCGATGACCTGCTGAACACCAACGCGGGCATTATGTCGAAGGTGGTTGCGGAGGTTGTCAAGCAATCGCCGGAGACGATCATTATCGTGGTTTCGAACCCGCTCGACGCCATGGCGCAGGCGGCCTTCCGTCATTCCGGCTTTCCGCGCGAGCGAGTGATCGGCATGGCCGGGGTGCTCGACTCGGCGCGCTTCCGAACCTTTATCGCGGAAGAGCTACAGGTCTCGGTCGAGAACGTCACGGCGTTCGTGCTGGGCGGTCATGGCGACACGATGGTGCCGCTGTCGCGCTACTCGACTGTAGCGGGCATCCCGATCACGGAGCTGATTGAGCCTGTGCGGTTGAAGGAACTCGAGACCCGCACGGCCAACGGCGGCGCGGAGATTGTCAAGCACCTGAAGACGGGCAGCGCCTACTACGCGCCATCCGCCGCGACGACCGAGATGGTCGAGGCGATCTTGAAAGACAAGAAGAAGATCTTGCCCTGCGCGGCTTACCTGCAAGGCGAGTATGGCATCACCGGGCTGTTTGTCGGGGTTCCGTGCAAGCTGGGCGCGAAGGGACTGGAGCAGATCATCGAGATCAGACTGATGCCGGATGAGCAGACCGCGCTGCAAAAGTCGGCAGACTCCGTCAAGGAGCTTTGCACGGTGATTGGAGTGTTGTAGGGGTGGTGAGAGCGCTGGGGCTCGAACCCAGGACCAACGCCTTAAAAGGGCGATGCTCTACCAACTGAGCTACGCTCTCGAACCTCCTCGAGAGTACCACGTCACGGCAGGCGGCAGACCTTCACGGCGGGGTTGCTGTAAGGGCAATCAAACGATGTTCGCGCCGATTGCAGCAGCACGATCCAGTCTGCGTGGAACGGCCGTAGCGCTCGCAGACGTTGCGCATCGCCGGCTTCGCTGAGCCGGGTCTGGGCGGTCTCGCCGGCGAGCCAGGCGGGAGCGAGCGCGGGCGTGATCGAGGCTTCGCCGCCGTCTTTTGACAAGTCGGGCAGGGCGCTGCGCTCGGCGAGGGCACGGAAGCCCTGGGCATCCTCGCCGGGCCTGGAGGTGTAGTCGGCGTCGAGGGCGAAGAGGGCGTTCTTCGGCGTGTTGCGGCTGATCCAAACGAAGGCCTGCTCCCATGGGTTGGAGGGCGTTCTGGAGGGCCACTCCAGGTGCGCGGAGCCGGGGTAGGTGCTGCGTTGGACGAAGGACATCAGGCCGCCGAGCAGGGTGAGGGTGGCCGCCCAGCGCCAGATGTGGTGACGCAGCACGTGTTCGCCGAGTGTGGCTCCCAGCATCAGGACCATCAGGATGTAGATGACCTGGAAGAGGCGGAGCGGCTGGAGGCGCGCGACGAGATGGGTTGCGGCCCGTTCGTGGGCGAAGGCAAGGGCGACAAGGATGGCGGTGACACCGGAGGCTAGGGTGGTGCGGGCGAGAGCTTGGCGATGACCTGTGCCGCGGGCGAAGGTGGCGAGGACGAGGAGGGGGGCGGCAAGGCCGAGCAACTCGTACCAGTGCCACTGCGAGAGGAACCAGTAGTAG
>CAXTWP010000282.1:0-4305 GCA_964247945.1 uncultured Acidobacteriaceae bacterium
ACGCATTACCTATTGGGGCCAATACGTCGCCACTGACAACAACCGCGACGCCATGGGCATGACCCTCGCCCTCACCAACAACGTCCTCTCCACCTTTCTCGGCTTCCACGCCCAGGTGCTCCACGACCTCCACGAGTCCGTCCCCTTCCTCTACGACAACACCGTTGGCGACGGCCCGTACAACGCCTGGATCGATCCTCTCCTCGCCAACGAGTGGGCCGAACTCGGCTGGAACAACGTCGCCCAGATGCAGACCCTCGGCATGCCCGGCGTCTTCACCCACGGCGACTTCGACACCTGGTCGCCCGGTTACCTGATGTTCCTCGCCGGCCTACACAACGGCGTCTCCCGCCTCTACGAGACCTTCGGCAACGGCGGTGCCGACACCGAAAAGCGCATCCTCCGCCCCGAGGAGTACTCCCGCACCTGGTACCGCCAGAACCCGCCCTTGCCCACCGTCCTCTGGTCCCAACGCGACAACAACAACTATGAGCAGTCCGCCCTGCTCACCACCCTCAGCTACTTCTCGCACAACACCCACCACTTCCTCGAAAACTACTACCGGAAGAGCAAGCGCTCCATCCTCAAGGCCGGCACCGAAGGCCCCGCCGCTTACATCCTCCCCGCCGACCCGGCCGAACTCAACCGCCAGCTCCAGCTCCTCAACGTCCTCAAGCTCCAACACGTCGAGATCAGCCAGCTAAGCGCATCCACCTCCTCGTCCGTACCTGCCGCCAAGCGCGGCGACCCCGCCACCACCGAGACCTTCCCCGCCGGCAGCTTTGTCGTGCGCTTAGACCAGCCCTTCTCCCGCATCGCCGACGCCCTCCTCGACAAGCAATACTGGGCACCCGACGACCCTCAAAAGCATCCCTACGACGACACCGGCTGGTCCTTTCCCGCGCTCTTCGACGTCAAAACCGTTCGCATCACGGACAAGGCCCTGCTTACGGCAAGCATGACCCCCGTACCGGATCTCACCACCTTCTCCGGCAAGCTCACCGGCACCGGTGCCACCTACGCCATCGCCAACACCGGCCAGACCAGCCTGCTCGCCCTTGCCTACACCCTCAAGTCCGCCCAGATTGCCGTCGCCGACAAGCCCTTCGAAGCAGAAGGAAAGAAGTTCAACGCCGGCTCCCTTCTCATCACCAACACCGACGACGCCACCCTCACCCCCGCACTCGCCAAGCTCCAACTCGACGCAACGAAACTCGCTGCGGCCCCGTCCGTCGCCACACACCCGGCCACTGCTCCGCGCATCGCCTTCATGCACTCCTGGCTCGCCACCCAGACTGAGGGCTGGTGGCGGCTCGCCTTCGACAAGGCCGGCATCCCCTTCAGCTACATCTCGACGCAGACAGCCGCGTCGGAAGCAGACCTCAAGTCCAAATACGACGTGATCGTCTTCGCGCCCGTCGGCCGCGCCTCCACCGCCGACATCCTCAACGGCCTTCCCACCACCTGGACCAATGCCATGCCCTGGCAGAAATCCGAACTCACCCCCAGCTTCGGCGCGCTCGACCAGACGGCGGACACCCGCCCCGGCCTAGGCTACGACGGCCTCGACCACCTGAAGGCCTTCGTCGAAAAGGGCGGTCTCCTCATCACCTGCGAAGATACCGCCCAGTTCGCCATCGAGACCGGCCTCGCTCCCGGCGTCTCCATCGCGGCTGGCACCAACGACAGCCGCGTCACCGGCTCCGTCCTCTCCACCGTCTTCGTCGCCCGCTCCAGCCCCATCGCCAACGGCTACGGCCTCAACCTCCCAGTGATGTCCGCCAGCGGAATGGCCTTCAACGTCTCCAGCACCCTCGGCCGCAGCGGCGATCGCCTCCTCATGGACCCCTACAGCAGCCGCCCCACCGGCCGCGGCACCGGCGACGACTCCGACAACCCCCAGGGCCGCCCCATCGCCGAACCCGAAACCTTCAAAAAGCAGCTCCCCTGGCAGCCCTCCGCCCTCAACGAAGAACAAACCCGCAACAACCCCAACGTCATCCCCACCGCCCTGCGCCCACAGGTGATCCTCCGTTTCCAGGATGCCAAGGGCCTGCTCCTCTCCGGCCTGCTCGACAAGCCCGCGCCCATCGCCGAACGAGCCATCGTCGTCGACGCCCGCCTCGGCGAAGGCCACGTCCTCCTCTTTGCCAACAATCCCGTCTACCGCGGCGAAACCATCGGCAGCTACAACCTCGTCTTCAATGCCATCCTCAACTACAACCACCTCACCACCGCACCCTCGTCGGAGGAACCAGCCAAACCCGCCGCCAACTAACGAGCCACACAGGCGTAAACTTCATTCATGGCCCCCCTGCTGCGCTTTGCTGTCCAGGACCTTCCACAATCGATCGTCTGGGACGAGCCGGTGTCGGACGATCTTCTGGAGCGCCTTTGTAGCGTCAACGAGCTGCTCCAGTTGGAGCGGACCAAGCAGGGAGTACTCCGCGTGAACCCGCCCACAGGGCTACGAACCTCCGACGGAAACAGCGAAGTTATTCAGCAGCTCCGTAACTGGTGGAAGACACATCGCCAAGGAAGAGTCACCGATTCCAACGCCGGCTTCTATCTCAGTGACGGTTCCATGCTCAGCCCGGACGCGCTTACATCACTGCCGACCGCCTTACAGACTGGTCTGCTCGAACCGACAAGGTTTCCCACGCCTCTGCCCTGACTTCATGATTAAACTGCTCTCAGCGTCGGACAGCCTAAGCGCCACCAAGCGCAAGATGGAAGACTGGATCGCGAACGGCGTACTGCTGGGCTGGCTCATCGATCCCTGCAAGCGCACCGTTTTCGTCTACGCTCCTAACGTGTCGCCTCTTACATTCATAGGCGACACGATCCATGGAATCGATCCCATAGCGGGGTTTTGCCTCGACCTTACCGAGGTTTGGCGCTGCTACGAGTAACACGGTAAGCGGCAAGATGAAAGCTTTTCGAGCCTACTCGCCAGCCTCGTAGAGAAAAGTTTCGTACTATGATGTTGTCATGAAACTCTTGTTACTCTGCCTTCTTCTTTGCATAACCACTGCCTGCGAGCCCGACGTATGGGCACAAGATGCGACCACAGCCGTCCGGCAGTTCGCCCTTCCCGAAGGCGTTACCCGTCCTAAAACCGGTACCGCTTTCGCCGTAGACCTCAAGGCGAACGTACCGTCGCTTCTTCAACTCCATCCCACCGAGGTCGTTTCGAACTCCCATGCGGCCGGCAACTTTGCTCGGAGCGCTGTATATGCCGGTCCGCATGCCAGCGTGGAGATCAAAGGATTGAACTCCGCAGTGAGTCTCGCCAGTTCCAATGCTTCCTTTCTCGTCCGGATCAACTCCGACGATCCGGAACTCCTGCGGCAGCGAGTGCACCTCATCCGCCTCGACCAGACAAAGGATCGGCGCGTCGTCTCCACATACTCCCAGAACATCTTCGGCGGCCAACGCACCAAGAAGTACAACGATATTGCCGTCACCAAGACTGACGCCGAACCAGATATTTGGCTAAAGGTCACGCCGCTGTCGCCTCTCGCACCCGGCGAATACGGCATCATCTTTATGCCGAAAGATTCCAATCTTTTTCCAGACTTTGTCTATGACTTCAACATTGCCTTCGATGCCGCGAAACCGGAAAAGCACTAGCACCCTTCGGCTGTCATGGCCTTGCCTCATGCGTGTCAGACGAACTATAGGTCGGCGCGCTTGGCACAGTTGAGTTGCTTTCACTGCCGCGGATACACCGTAAACACCAAGCCGTCCTTATCGTCTGTCAATAAGAAGCTATCAGCCCCGTTCGCCAGTATTCCACAAGGCCGGCCACCCGCCGCCTCGAATCCCGTGATGAAGTCCTCCGGCTTCCGTCGCCCCGGCGAGAACCGCACCACCCTGTACCCGGCTCCGTTCTTCGGCCGCATCGGCCCATGCAGCGCCACCAGAAAACTGTCCCTTAGCTCTCCGGAGGAGGCCCCAAACCAGGCTACCCCGAGCGGCGAGCTGTGCGCCGCAAACGTCGTATACGCCGTCTCCACCTTGCCGCAGTCGATCTGCAGCGGAGCAGGTCCAGCCGGAGCCGGCGGAAAGATGCGGTCACCCGGCCGAGGGTCCGACACCAACCTGTCCGCATGGGCTACCCCACCCTCGAAGTAGCACGTCGGCCAGCCATACTCCCGCACCGCGCCCTCGGCCGTCCGCCCGTTGTCCAGCTCGAACAACGTGTCCTCGGGCGCATGCTCCCCCAGATGATCGGCCCCCATATTGGTCGCGCACCCCGCGCCGCCATCCAAGTCCGACACCACCCCCAGCCCCACCGCGGTT
>CAXTWP010000283.1:0-4300 GCA_964247945.1 uncultured Acidobacteriaceae bacterium
AGCCGTTGAAGCGCTTGGGGGCAGCGGCAAGAAACTGCGGGGTGAGGGTGTAGGCGGCCTGACCATTATAGTGGGGCTGCTGGGCGGGAAGCGACAGCGCGGATAGGATCAGCAGGACGACGAAGCCTTGTCTCGGAAGCGAGACCTGGGCCACCCGGTTGGTTGCTGCGTTTGGCGTCATGCGGCGGTGGTTTCTTTGGCTTTTCGGCGAGCCGGGTGAACGAGGAAGGCTACGCCGCCGCCAAGAAAATACAGCGCGAGCATGGGGCTGGCGAAGAGGCACATGCTGAAAGGGTCCTGGAGCGGGCAGATAATGGCTGCGATCAGGAAAATAGCAAGCACGGCGTAGCGGAAGTGCTTCAGCAGGAACTTGCCGTCGACAATGCCGAAGAGCGCGAGAAAAAAGATCAAGATCGGCAACTCGAAGCAGATGCCGAGGCCCAGAATCACCGACATGAAGAAGCTCGTGTAATCCTCGATCGTCAGGATGGGATGAAACTTCTTGCCGAAGTCGAAGATGAGGACTTTGATGGCGCCGGGCATCACCCAGTGATAGCCGAACCAGACGCCCGCCATAAAGAGACCGATCGTCGCCGACATAAACGGCCAAACATAGCGCTTCTCGTGCGCATACATGCCGGGCGAGATAAAAAGCCATAGCTGATACAGCATGAAGGGGCTTGCCAGGATGCAGCCGCCGACGAAGGACGTCTTCAGGTAAAGGTTGAGGCCGTCAGTGGGATGGGTGAAGTTCAGGGCGATGTGCAGCTGGTCGAGCGGAGCCTGGATGATGCCGTACAGTCGTTCGTGAAACGCGTAGGCCACGGCGAAGCCGACCACAAGATAGGCAACCGAATGCAGCAGACGTTTGCGTAGCTCGGCGAGGTGCTCCATCAGGCTCATGCCGGGCAGCTCGGCGCGGTCCTGGACGGCGGTGCGGGCGCGGTCAACCAGATCGAGCTCAGCCATGGAGCGAGGCCTCGTGGGTCGTGGGCGGCGGAACGGAAGCATCGGGATCGGGCGTATGCGGGATGGACTCAAAAACCTGTGCGAGATTGGCGGAGGAACTGCGGCTGACGGGCAGGCCAGTGGCGGGAGGCATCATGGCGATGTCGCCCGCGGAGGCGATAGGCACGACCTCCGGCTCGGTAAAACGGTCGGGCTTGGCGGCATCCGCGATGGCATCGGTCGGGGCGGCAATGGTGTTTTCAGCCGGGAGCACGGCGGGCTGGTGCGGGTGGTCGATAATGATGCTCTCGTCCTGATAAATGGGCGCGGGGACGGGAGCGGCGGCTTCCATCGCGGCAATCTTCTTCTGTCGTTCTTCCTGCTCGGAGAGCCGGAGTTCGTCTTCCATCTGCATGCGGAACTCGTTGGAGGCGCGGCGGAACTCGCCCATCAGCTTTCCCAGCTGGCGGGCAAGCTCGGGCAGCTTCTTCGGACCGAAGAGAAGAAGGGCGATCAGAGCGATCAGGGCGGTATCGCCGAAACTCGGCATAGTCAGGAACCATGATACGGTTTGCGGGTGCGATGAACAAATGCGCGCGCCGGCCGGCAAGTGAATCCGGAACGGATGGCGCGTCGTCTAAACTGTAAAAGGCGGAAGACGCTTCCCGCCGATAGAACGTGTACGGGCAGCAACATCCCCGTGGATTGGGTTTGGCTCTTCATGAGCAAGACAGCGAATCCACTGCGGCCCCGGCTGTAATGCTTTCAACATCCCCGTCTTGCTGGGCGCGGCTCATGCGCGCGGCGAGACTGAAGGCGGCATATTTGTGATGGACTTACTCGAAGAGGTCACGGCACCGGCCGTGACCAAGGATGACACACAGGCGTGTTCGCTCGATCACTATCTCGCGATGCCGGACCACACGATGGATGCCCGCATCGCGGCGGCTCGCGCCAAACTGGCGACGGACGTTGTGATCCTTGGACACCATTATCAGCGCGATGAAGTGATCCGCTTCGCGGACTTCACCGGCGACAGCTACAAACTTTCAAAGGTCGCGTCCGAAACCGATGCCAAGTACATGCTCTTCTGCGGCGTGCACTTCATGGCCGAAACGGCGGACGTGCTCGCGCGGCCATGGCAGCAGGTGATTCTGCCGGACCTGAACGCCGGCTGCTCCATGGCTGATATGGCGGAGATCGGCCAGGTAGAGGATTGCTGGGACACGCTCGAACGTGCCGGGATTGCAGGCGATCTGATTCCTCTGACGTATATGAACTCGGCGGCTGCCATCAAGGCATTCTGCGGGGAGCGCGGCGGACTGGTTTGCACATCGTCCAACGCGCGTGGCGCATTTGAGTGGGCGTTTGCGCGAGCGGAAAAGATCCTGTTTTTGCCCGACCAGCACTTGGGCCGCAACACGGCCGTAGCCATGGGCATACCGCTCAGCGAGATGGTTATCTTCGACCCGTGGCAGATCGGCGGCGGCGTTGCGCCGGAGCGGCTGCGGGCGGCCAAAGTGATCCTGTGGAAGGGCCACTGCTCGGTACACCAGCGTTTCCTTCCGGAGCATGTGGACCGTGTGCGGCGCGAAGAGCCGGGCATGCAGGTGGTCGTGCATCCCGAGTGCCGGATGGAAGTCTGCCGCATGGCGGATGCGATCGGGTCAACGGAACGGATCATCCAGGTCATTGAGCAGGCACCGGAAGGTTCGAGCTTTGCTGTGGGCACAGAAATTCATCTGGTCAATCGGCTCGCAAAGCGCTTTGCTCCACTGGGCAAGCGTGTTATTACGCTTGACGATGCCGGCTGCCTGTGCACAACCATGTACCGCATCTCTCCTCAGCATCTGGCATGGTCCCTTGAGAATCTTGTGGCAGGAAATGTCGTCAATCACATCAAGGTGGACGCGGGTGTAAAACAAGGAGCAAGGCTGGCGCTCGACCGGATGCTGGAGGTGCGTTGAATAAGCTGTTTACATTGCAGGAGGCGCAAATGCTGCTGCCGGTTTTGGGTGCGCTGCTAAAGCGTGCGCAGGAGTCAGCTCTGCGCGCTGCGGAGCTCGACAGCGAGATGCAGCACTTGAGCCAGCGCATCTTCCTCTCGGGCGGAATGCACGTGGATGTCGTGGCGGCGGCGCGGCGGCGCGGCGAGCGCGATAAGACCACGCAAGCTGCCAAGACTACGCTGACTGAGATCGACGAAATCGGCGTCACGGTGCAGGACCTCGGCGAAGGGCTGCTCGATTTTCCGTGCGTTGTGGATGGGGAAACGGTGCTGCTCTGCTGGAAGCTGGGAGAGCCGGCGATTACGCATTGGCATGAGGCGGAAGCGGGCGTGGAAGAACGTAAACTGCTGGACGCACGGTTCGGCAAAGAGCGGCCAAACTGAGAGTAGCGGCCTGTGCGTGGCCGCTACTCTCTTCTCGAGAACGTTAGCGGATGACGTTAGCGGAGGCCGCCAGCGGCTTGGAGCAGTGCTCCGGTCACCCAGCGGGCGTCGTCCGAGGCAAGGAAGACCGCCACATCGGCAATGTCCTCGGGCTGACCGAGCCGACCCAGCGGCGTCTGCGCAATTGCGGCTTTCTCCATCTCCGAGTGGCGCATGAACTCGTTGCCTTCTGTGGCCGTCAATCCGGGATTCAGAGAGTTGACGCGGATATTCTTTGGACCGAGCTCCTTGGCGAGGGTACGGGTAATGGCATCGACCGCGCCCTTGGTGGCGTTATAAACCGTTGCTGAAGGCGGGGTCGTTTCACTCACGATTGAACCGATGTTAATGATGCTTCCACCCTCTGCCGGAAAGAGGGGGATAACGGCCTTGGTGGCGAGCAGCAGGCCCTTGACATTCACGGCTAAGGTGTTGTCGATGAGCGCTTCGTCGTTTTCTTCGAGGGCGGCAAACTTGTAAACACCCGCGTTATTGACGAGGATGTCGACCTTGCCGAAGTGCGCCTTGGTCTTTGCGAAAAGGGCATCGATCTCAGCGGCTTTCGCGACACTGCCGCCGATCGCCACCGCTTTGCCGCCCGCCTGCTCGATCGCGGCGACGACCTTGTCTGCGCCTTCCTTGCTGGTGCTGTAGTTGACGATCACGGTTGCCCCATGGGCGGCGAGCGCCTTGGCGATGCCCGCGCCGATGCCCTTCGATGCTCCGGTGACCACTGCGATCTTGCCTTCAAGCTTAGCCATCTGTCTTCCTCTTTCCCCGTTCCATTCGAATAATAGTTCGACGGGTATCTAAGAGATGCGGAGACTCGATGGGCGATGCAAAGAATGGCTCCGCGTCAGAGGGACTGCAGGCGTTCCAGATAAGCGTTCCACACAGGGCGGCAAAGGCTGAGACGCACCC
>CAXTWP010000284.1:0-4274 GCA_964247945.1 uncultured Acidobacteriaceae bacterium
AGCGGCTGGTCGCTCTCCTGGGGCTCGGCCGAAGCCACGGTCCGCACCGCCCTCACCGCCACGCCCACCACCCGCGAAGTCGCCGTCATCGGCTGCGGCGCGCTCGGCCTTACCGCCGCCCTCACCGCCCAGCGCGCGGGTCTTGCCGTCACCATCTACGCCAGGGAACGGCCGCCCTTCGTCCGCTCCTCCCGCGCCACCGGCTCCTGGACGCCGGACTCCCGCGTAGCCCTCACCAACGCTGCTCCACCAGCCTTTGCAGCCCAGTGGGAGGCGATGGCCCGCGCCTCCTTCGCCATGTACCAAAGCTATCTCGGCATGCCCGGCAATCCCATCGAATGGACCGACCGCTACCGGCTGAACGACGGCAAGCCAACCTCGCACACCGAGGCCGCTCACGAGTTCGTCCGCTACCATCAAAGCCTAGCCGACATCACCCCCGCCTGGCAGCCGCTGCCCGACGGCTCCCATCCGTTTCGCGGCATGGCCGTCCAGCGCACCAGTTCCCTCACCTTCAACGTCGCCGATTACTCCCGCCAGCTTCTGAATGACTTCCTTATGGCCGGAGGCAAGATCGAGACCCGCGACGTCCACTCCCCCCAGGACCTCGCCGCCCTCCCGCAGCGCGTCCTGCTCAATTGCACCGGGTACGGCGCACGCCAGCTCTGGTCCGACGAGTCGATCGTCCCCGTTCGCGGCCAGATCGCCTGGCTCATCCCCCAGGAAGGCGTCCATTACGGCCTCAACTATGGCAATCTCAATGTCCTCGCCCGCCGCGACGGCATCGTCGTCCAACCTTCCCCGCAAGGCGACGACACCGGTTGGAACGACGCCAACGAGCAATCCGACCGCGTCGAGGCCGAAGCGGGCGTTCTCCAGCTACAGCAACTCTACGCCCGCATCATGAGGCCTCTGTCGTGACGAAGGACCTGGTACAAGCTGAAACAGGCAATCACCCCGAAGCACCTTCTCCCTCAAACCCCGCGATCGGGATCAATAACGGCGTCGGCGGAATGGCGGCGATCTTTGCAGGCCCGGTCATCAGCAGCAGATACACCACCGCCGCCACCCCGAACCCCACAAACCACGCATACTCATACAGCCAGTGCAGCGCCGGCACAAACAGCCCCACCAACGCCACCACCACGCCCGCCGCGAGCGCCGCCAGCGCCTTCAGGTTGAAGCCTGCCGTGTACTCATACACCCCGCCCCGCACGTAAAGCCCTTCGAGATTCAACCACCGCCGCCGCACAAGGAAGTAGTCGACGATCATGATCCCGGCGATCGGCCCCAGCAGGCCGGAGTAGCCCACCAGCCACCCGTTGATGTATCGCTCCGGATCGGCCGCCAGCCGCCACGGCAGGCACAGCACGCCGAGCACCCCCGTGATCAGCCCGCCTATCTTGAACGAGATCAGGTCTGGCTTCAGGTTTGAGAAGTCGTTCGACGGACTCACCACATTCGCGGCGATATTCGTGTTCAGCGTCGCCACCACCAGCGCAACCAGTCCAATCAGCGCAACCACCGGCTGGTGGAAGCTCGCGATCAGGTCAATCGGACTCCAGATCGCCTTGTGGTCCGGCGTCACAATCACCGTCGCCGCCGTCACCGCAATCCCGATAAACGAGTAGAGCGTCATCGCCGGCGGCAGCCCCAGCGCCTGCCCTACCACCTGCGCCTTCTGCGACTTCGCGTACCGGGTGAAGTCCGGGATGTTCAACGCTACCGTCGCCCAGAACCCCACAATCCCCGTCAGCGAAGGCACAAAGAGCTTCCAAAAGTCCGGCGCGCTCGCACCCGCTGCCGGCTTGAACTCACCCGCGCTCGCCAGCACCACGCCAAATCCACCCGCCCGTCCCACCATCCAGAACAGGAGCGCCAGGCCGACTACCAGCATAAACGGCGCGCTCACCGCTTGAATCGCCATGATGGTCTCGATCCCGCGCAGCACCACCAGCATATTCAGTAGCCAGAACGCCGCAAAGCACCCCCACACCGCGCCCGGCGCGACCCCCGGCACCAGCACCTTCAGCATGGAAAAGATCGCCAGACCGCCGATCCAGCACTGGATCCCGAACCATCCGCACGCCACCAGTGCCCGCAGCACCGCCGGCACATTCGCCCCCAACACCCCAAAGCTCGCCCGCACATACACCGGGAACGGGATCCCGTACTTCGCCCCGGCATGCGCGTTCAGGATCATCGGGATCAGCACGATCACATTCCCCAGCAGGATCGTCCCCAGCGCCTGCCGCCAGCTCATCCCCGCCGCGATCAGACCGCTTGCCAGCATATACGTCGGAATGCACACCGACATTGCCACCCACAGCGAGCAGAACTGGTACGTTCCCCAGGTCCGGTCCTCACGCTCCACCGGCGCAAGGTCCTCGTTCCACAGGCTGTTCGACACTCCATGCACCCGGAACGGCTTCTTCGTCACGCCTCGGCCTCGCTCGATCGGTATGTCTCCAGTTTAGCCGAGAGCTTCGAGTTCTTCCTTCGTCATGTCCTTTAGATGAGCGGCCACGTGCCCGGTAAAGCCGAAGGGGTCCTTCACTCCGGCCATCCTCGCCCCATACCGCTGGTCAGCGGGTTCGCGCAGACCAGTCGCGCCTTCCGCCAGTGCCCGCGCGTAGGTGGCGTCGCGTCGGCGGTGTAGAACATCAACCCCATGGCGAACCACCGTAGTGCCCCGGCGCAAACACGCCCATCGCCGGGTTCTCGTCCGCCATCATACGCACGAGTCGCCAAGCTCCAACTCCGCATGGACGACCCGGCCCTCCGGATCCTTTATGCAAAGCCGCTCTGTCGCGCCAAACGCCCCGCCGTAGAACGCTATGGCACCCAGGCAGCCCCGCAAGGATCATATAAGGCTGCACATTGTGATACCCCGCCGGAACTCCCGCCGCAGCTGCATACCTCCCTTTCACACACTGGAGCAGTATGCCACCGGACCCGCAACGTGGAGCTTGTGGATATAAGGTGAGGAAGATGCAAACTTTCCTTCGGACGATTCTTGCAGTGCTTGTTTGTGCCGTAATGACGCATATGCCCGCCCACGCTCAGGCAGATCCTGGCGATCAGGATGCCTTGACCGCCGTGACTCACGACCTATGTCCTCGCCAGGTAGCCATGCTGGGTGAAAGCGCCACCCACGGCGACGGCCGAACCGAAACATTTAAAGTCGCGCTTGTCGAACGCCTTATCAACGAGTGCGGGTTCGACAGCGTCTTCTTCGAAGCCAGTCACATCGAGTTCCTCCACCTTACCAGGCAGCTACGGACAGGCCCGCCCGTGTCCGCGGACCAGCTCTCCTCCGCGATCGGAGGGCTATGGAAGTTCGATCGAGAGTTCCAGCCGCTGGTCCCACTTCTTCTGGCAAAGGCGCAGGCCGGACAGATCGCGTTGGGCGGCATCGATGATCAGTTGGGCCAACTGGGACAGGACTACGCCAATGTCGAAATGGTGACGGAGCTGACGGCTTTTCTCCCTGAGACGCAGAGACAGGATTGCACCCTAGCGCTGCACCGTCGCATCTACAGCGACTACACCGAGGCCGCTCCTTACTCCAAAGCAGACCAGTCCCAAATCGTTGTATGCCTTTCTGCCATTGAAACAGCTTTCGCGGCGGCGAAGACTACTGAACTCGCGAGCAAAGCCGAACGACTGGAGATGATCTCCGCGACCCAACGCTGGGTCACCCGCGACTTCAGCTCGGACGCGGAACTGAGCGTGCAACGAGACCAGTCGATGTTCCAGAACTTCGAGTGGCTGCGAAGGCATCAACCGCAGCGGCACAAGGTCATCGTGTGGGCGGCGACGGTCCACATCGCCAAGCAGGGCGACCCAACCTGGAGGGACCACACCGGGACAAACTTCGGCTCCTACGTGCATCGCGAGTACGGAGCGAATGCCTTCTCGCTCGGCTTCTCAGCCCTCAGCGGCTCGTACCGGCAAGGCCGTCGCGACACTCACGACCTGCCTGCGGCACCGCCAGACTCATTGGAGGCCCAAGTCCTGCATAGGAACTTACTGGACGCCGTTTACGTCGGACCCGCACAGCTTCAGGCGAAGGGTACAGTCCCGGGAGCGATCTTCCGGCACGCCTACCAAACACTTCCCTGGGCCAACTTCCTGGATGGCGTCGTGGTCGTTCGAAAGGAGCATTCGCCAGATAGTAACCGGTGAACATCATTGGCGGATCAGACCGGCGCGACGCACCGCGCAAACGAAAACTCCCCCTGCACTTGCACCGCCCCCGCGCCAACCGGCAC
>CAXTWP010000285.1:0-4258 GCA_964247945.1 uncultured Acidobacteriaceae bacterium
TCGCGCCACTTCGCGCGATGTAGAGGTAAGAACTTGTACTGTCGACCGCCAGCGCGTTGTCGCTCGTGGTGGCCGCGCCTGTTCCCAGTTGCTGATACACCGCTCCCAGCTGCCCGGTTGATGTTGTGAATGGAAAGATGACGTCTCCACCCGTGCCGAGTGCCGCAAGAACATAAGCTCCGTTGGGGGCGACTTTGATCATCCGCGGCAGAACCGTTCCACTGTTGGGCAGGTAGTTCTGTGTAGCCTGCGCCGTGAGCGCCCCTGTGGAGGCATTGATCGCATACTCATAGATCAAGGTCCCATCCGCGCTCAGCGCAAACAGCCACTGCCCGTCCGGCGAGACATCCATCGAGACCGCGCCCACATCGGTCAGCGCCACCGCGCCGCCCGAGTTCGCGGCCGTCAACACGCCTCCGGTGCCGATCGAGTATGCATAGATGTCGATGCCCGCGGCCACATACAAGAAGCTGTTGCTCGGCGTCACGACCAACGCGGTCGGCGGCACGGCCAGCCCATACGGCGATCCCGAAACCGCCGTCAGCGTACCCACGCCCGCTCCCGTGGCCGGTGCCGTCGTTCCCCCCGCAAAGGCGCTGATACTCAGCGTCGTCTGGTTGGCCACGTAGACGTAGTCGCCGATGCCTGATCCCGGTGTTGGAGCAGGGGTGTTTACGATCGGCGGAAAGAAGTTTGCGCAGCCGCCGAACCCCAGCGCCAGCCCGGCCGCCAACACTCTCACTGTCCCACCTCTCTGTCTCGGCATCCTCATCCTCCAACTACGTCGCGACAGGTTCAGACTAGCCGACTGGCCGCCTTTCTTGGACTCCCATGTCGACGGGAAGACTCTATGCAAAAGCAATGAAACCGCCGAGGCACATTTTTGCCCGGCGAGGTCGCTCATGGAATCCTCCGCGGATTGTGTCTCCGCTTTAGCGTGGCCGTTAGCTTCGAGGCGGGCTGAATTCTGTAAAGCCGTTGCTTCATCAACATGAACCTATTCTTATTGGTCTCCGACCTGAACGCATCCTCTTTGTTCTCGCCGTGCATTCATCGTGCTGTAACATAAGGAAGTGTTGCAACGTGAGTGGGGGAGAAAATGAGCGCACAGCCGACGGACGATCTCTTTGTCCCTGTTAACGGGATGCGGGTCCATCTGCGGCGTACGGGCAGAGGTCCGGCTCTGCTGCTGCTGCATGGCCTGGTGGGATCCGCCGAGAACTGGCGTCAGAATGTCGACTTTCTGTCACAGCACGCGACCGTTTTTGCGGTCGACCTGTTCAACATGGGCGAGTCCGAGCGCGTGCAGGGCCTTGATGCCGGACTCGAAGCGACCGCCGATGGACTGGCCGCGCTCCTGGATGCGCTTGGACTTACGGAGGCCGATGTCGCGGGCCACTCGCATGGCGGAGCGGTGGCCCTGATGCTGGCGGCGCGGCACCCCGAGCGTGTGCGGAAGCTGGTGCTGTTTGCGCCGGCGAACCCGTTCTGCAACTTCGGCGACCAGTTGATCCGGTTCTATCAAACACCTTTGGGGATATGGTTTGCGCGGCGTGTTCCTGCCTTGCCGCGACGCTTAAAGGCGACCGCGCTGAGCCGGATGTATGGCGATCCGCGCCGTATTGCCGAAGGCACTCTCGATGGCTACATCACCGGGCTGAAGATACCCGGCACGATCGACCACATCCTGCGCATCCTGGCGGGTTGGTTTGAAGATATGCTCGCCTTGCGCGGCGTTTTGGCGGACCTAGCGGAGAAGCCGGCCCTGTTGATATGGGGAGACCGCGACCGGACCGTGGGTCTGCCTTCGGCGCACCGGCTGCGGCAGATTTTGCGGCGTTCGGAGCTGATGGTGATGCCGGGCGTTGGGCACATCGCCTTCGCGGAGATGCCGGAGGAGTGCAACCGGGCGGTGCGGGACTGGCTGCAATCGCCCGTGGGCCTCACTGTCGAAACTTCCGGCAGGCAGGCCGCCGCGTAACTATCCCAGCTTGAACTCCGCGCGGAGCCAGGCATCGATCTCCGCGCGCATTCGGTCGAGCTTGGGCGCGGGTGAGCCGGGAACGCCCCCGAAGAAGTGCTCCGCCCCTTCGATCCAGACCAGGCGTTTGGGTTCGGGTGCCTGTTGAAGAACCGCTTCCAGGACTTCGCTGGGGCCAAACTGGTCGTGGTCGCCGCTGAGAAAAAGTTTGGGCGCGACGCAGCGAGACAGAAAGCTGTACGTGTAGTCGCGGCCGTCCGCGCGAACCGGCAGGCCGAGGCCGATGAGGCCCTTGACCCGCACGTCGCCGCAGCAGGCGCGCAGGCCGACATGCGAGCCGAAGGAAAATCCGGCGAAGAGAATGGGCAGGTTGAAATGGTTTTCCAGCCATCCGAGTGCGGCGCGCGCATCGTCTTGCTCTCCGAGGCCGTGGTTGAAGGTACCTTCGCTGAGGCCGACGCCCCGAAAGTTGAAGCGCAGGACCGGCAGCCCGAGGCCGGAGAAGACCTTCATGGCGTTGTAGACGACCTTGTTGTGCATGGTGCCGCCGGCGGGCGGATAGGGATGGCAGACCAGGGCGGAGAAGGGCGCATCCGGGCGGCCGGTGTTGAGCAGGGCTTCGAGCCTGCCGGCCGGACCGTAGAGGGTATCAACCGCGACGATCTGCGAAGGGGTCATGGCCCGAGTGTAACGGCAGCGGCTCCGGTATGCTGAAGCTGCATGGCCATCGATCCGATCGCGCTGACGAAACAGCTTGTCGACCTTGACTCCACGACCTATCACGAAGGGGTGGCGGGAGCGTTTCTCTCGGAGTACCTGAGGGCGCAGCGGTATGCGGTGGAGCGGCAACCGGTGCCGCAGCCGGACCGTGCGCTGACGCCGGGCGGTGGCGAGGGCGAGCGCTTCAACGTGTACGCGGCTCTGCCCGGAGTGACGCCGGAGGTGGTTCTTTCGACCCATATGGATACAGTGCCGCCGTTCTTCGGCTGCACGGAGGATGATGAATTCCTCTACGGGCGCGGGACGTGCGATGCGAAGGGGATCATCGCGGCGCAGGTGGCCGCGGCGGAGCGGTTGCGCGAGGCCGGGGTCAGAGTGGGGTTGCTCTTTGTCGTGGGCGAGGAGCGGGATTCCGCCGGTGCGAAGGTGGCGAACGGGTTGGCCAAGGGGTCGCGCTTCCTGATCAATGGCGAGCCGACCGATAACCGGCTGGCACTGGCCACCAAGGGCGCGTTGCGCGTCGAGTTGCGGTCGAGCGGCAGGATGGCGCACTCGGCGTATCCGGAACTCGGGGAGTCGGCGATCGACAAGCTGCTCACGGCGCTGCACGACGTGATGGCACTGCGGCTGCCGATTGAGCCGGAGATTGGACCGACGACCATTAATATCGGGCTGATCCAGGGCGGGCGCGCGCCGAACGTCATCGCGGACAAGGCGGAGGCGCATCTGCTAATTCGGACGGTTGGACCGTCGCAAGAGGTGGCCGACGCGGTGCTGCGCGCGGTAGCCGGCCGGGCCGAGGTGACCTTCTCTCTCGACCTGAGCTTTGTCAGAATGCGCAGGGTGGGCAATCTGCCGACGATGGTGGCCAAGTTCGCCACCGACATCCCGACGCTCACCAACTGGGGTGAGCCGTTCCTTCTGGGACCGGGGTCGATCCATGTGGCGCACACGCCGCGGGAGCGGATACGCAAGGCGGAGCTGCTGGAGTGTGTCGACCTGTACGTGGAGCTGGCCGCAAGCCTGGTGGGGTAGTTTTCTCAAGCTGGATCGCCTGCGCCCGGGATGCAGCGGCCAGGTGCGGCCGCATGATGTTGAAGTGTCCGGAGCGTCTAAGAACGAGGCGGAAGATGGCGGCGGATCATTGCGTACGGTAAGGGTCGGGATGCGGGTGCGGGTGCTTTATTTCGGGATGTTGAAGGACCTCTTCGGCTGTGTGAGCGAGGAGTTGGAGCTGCCCGCCGGGGCTTTGGCGGAGACGCTGATCCGGCGGGTGGCGGAGCGGGCGGAGCCGGTAGCGAGGTCCATGGCGATTGCGGTGAACCGAGAATACGCGCGCGGGTCGACGAGTTTGCAGGACGGGGACGAGGGGGCGCTGCTGCCGCCGGTGAGCGGGGGCTGCCATGCAGGTTGAGGTTACAACCGCGGCGATTGCAACGGCGGTGATCCTGGAGGGGATCAAGGCGGGGCCGGATGGGGCGGTGGTCGTCTTTGACGGGATTGTAAGGAACAACACGCGGGGGCGGGAGACGCTGCACCTCGACTACGAAGCGTATG